>CABSAB010000310.1 GCA_902475515.1 uncultured Eubacteriales bacterium
TCCAGCAGCATGCCGGATCTACGAGCCCAAAAATATCCCGGGCTTCGGCACCTTCGACAATGCCAACCTGTACTCTCTGGTGTACAACGGCAGCTATATGCTCCCCAATATGCTGCTGGCTCTGGCCATTGCAGCGGTGCTGTACATCCCCTTGAAAAAGTATTTTGCCGGACAGGACATCCGCAAATAAACCGTTTCGGGCGGCGGGCATCCCTGTACGGCGTTCAAGAGACCAGCTGCAAGGCGCGCCGTAGGGTGCGGCCTCCGGGGCAGGCAGGAGCTACGGTACAACCCCTGTAGGGTCTCTATGTGGCCCAGACCAATTTGTAAATGTTGCTTTACATGGCGTCTATCTTCTGGACAAGAGGCGCACTTTGACGTATAATGGTTTCAAAAGGGGGGAGCTCATGGCAATACGGAGAAAACTCACGCGGCTCTGCCGGATCACCGGCGGGTTGGCCGTATGCTTTCTGTGCATTTGGTGCGCTGCCCATTCCGTTCCGTGCATCTCCGCTGCACCGGCCAGCCCCGGCAACCTGGAGCGGGTCAGTTCCTATGCCTTTCTGCCGGCGGCGCACCCGGTTGGTCAGGCTTCCCTGACCGTGGCCACAGGATGGCTGGAGAATGCGTTTCCCGCCCTTTCCCCGGGAACGGCCGCAGTGCAGCTGGTACGTCACGACTATGCCCGTGCCAGGTTCACCCGGCTCTTCCCTGCCCGCCCGCCAGAGCCCAGCAGTCAGGAAACCATCTGCTACGGCCGCAGCGGGGCCGGTCGGAAGCTCCTGGCCTACCGGTTCGGCACGGGGGAAAACGTTCTGATTGTCACCTTCGCCATCCACGGCTGGGAGGACAATTTTGAACAGGACGGGCAGCTACTGGTGGACACAGGAAATCTGCTCATAGAAACCCTGACGGACCAATATGCATCGCTGATTGTCCCCGGAGACTGGACGGTGTATGTGCTGCCCTGCCTCAACCCCGACGGTCTCTATGACGGCTGGACCTGCGACGGTCCGGGGCGGTGCACCACCCATTCCCTGAATGAAGACGGCCTCAGCGAAGAGGGGTCCGGTATGGATTTGAACCGGTGCTTCCCCTACCGCTTCAGCAGCGACTACAGCCCCCGGAATTACTGCGGCAGCGAGCCTCTGCGCGCCCGGGAGGCCCTGGCCCTGGCCCAGTTTACCCAATCTGTCATGGGAGACGGGCTGAATATTCTGATTGACACCCACGGCTGGTATCAGCAGATCATCCCCTCCGGTGACCGGTCCGGCACCCTGTTTCAAACCTTCAGCGACTACTTTCCCGGCAACAGCTACGCCTCTTTGAGGAGCGCCGACGGTTATTACAGCGCCTGGGCGGCCTATACCCTGGGCTATGATGCCTGCCTGTTTGAATTTCCCCACGTCTCCAGTGCCCAGGACTTTCAGGAAAAGGGCTACGGCCAGGACTATGTGGACGCCATTTGCGCCATTCTGGAGGCCTACGGCAGCGATGCTCTCTGAATTTCCACTGGCTGTTCCCCCAATGTTCAAATAAATCGGATTTCCTTCTGGAATTTCTTGAAAAACCCCTTGCCAAACAGGCTTGGGAGTGCTATAATGTTTGTAATCATGGTTGACTTACGAAAGAGAGGGGTGCGCCCCTCTCTTTCTTGCTGAGAAAGGCGTGTTTAGAATGAAAATCACAGAGCAGGTAACCGGCTTCGCCCGCCCCGTTGTGGAAAGTCTGGGCTGCCGGCTGTGGGACGTGGAATACGTCCGGGAAGGAGCGGATTGGTTCCTCCGGATCTACATTGACAAAGACGGCGGCGTGGACATCACAGACTGCGAAGCCATCTCCCGGGCCCTGGACCCCATCCTGGACGAGAAGGACCCCATCCCCGACAGCTATCATTTTGAGGTTTGCTCCGCCGGTCTGGAGCGGGTGCTGAAGCGCCCCGGGGATTTCCAGCAGTTTCTCCACAGCCCTGTGCTGGTGAAGCTGTACCGCCCCAGAGACGGGGCGAAGGAGTATCCCGGCACGTTGGAGGGCTACGACAACGGCCGCGTCACCATCGCGACCGGCTCCGTCTCCCTTACCTTTGAAAAATCGGAGATTGCCCAGGTGCGGCTCCGGGTGGAATTCTGACAGGAGGAAACAGTCATGGCCAGAAATGTAAAGAAGAAAAGTCCGGAACCCCAGCTCTGCCAGCCGGCGGAGATTTTCGCCGCCCTGCAAATGCTGGAAAAAGAGCGGGGCATTCCCGTAGACTATATGGTGGATCGAATCAAGCAGGCCCTCATCAACGCCTACCGGAAGGACCGGGAGGACCACCGGGAGGTCCCTGCGGAAAATGTGGAGGTGGAGCTCACAGAAGCTGTCATGTCCATGGTCCAGCAGCGGACCGTTGTGGAGGAGGTGGAGAACCCCGCTTCTGAGATCTCCCTGGACGCCGCCCGGAACACCTCCCCCAATGCCCAGCCGGGCGATGTGATCCGAATCCCGGTGAAGGTAGAAAACTTCGGCCGCATCGCCGCCCAGACCGCCAAGCAGGTCATCATCCAGGGCATCCGGGAGGCCGAACGGGGCGCCGTTTACGACAATTACTCCTCCAAGGCCCAGGAGATTCTCACCGGCACGGTTCTGCGCATGGACCCCTCCGGAGATATGTATATCCGCATCGGCACGGGCACGGAGCGCTCCGACGCCATTCTCCGCGCCGGGGAACAGATCCCCGGGGAGGCTTATCAGGAGGGCGACCTCATCCGGGTCTACGTGGTGGACGTCCACCGCTCCAACCGCGGCCCCCAGGTCTTTGTCTCCCGGACCCATCCCAATCTGGTCCGCCGTTTGTTTGAGCTGGAGGTCCCGGAAATTGCCGAGGGCCTGGTGGAGGTTCGGAACATCGCCCGGGAGCCGGGCTCCCGGACCAAGATTGCCGTCCGGGCCGCCCAGGAGGACATCGATCCCGTGGGCGCTTGTGTCGGCCCCCGGGGCGGCCGTGTGGGCGCCATCGTCAATGAGCTGCACGGGGAAAAAATGGACATCATCACCTGGTCCGAGGACCCCTGCCAGTATGTGGCCGCCGCCCTCAGCCCCGCCGAGGCTTCCGGGAGG
>CABSAB010000311.1 GCA_902475515.1 uncultured Eubacteriales bacterium
CGACGTGGCCCGCGTTCTGGCACATGACCCCATAGGTATAGGTGTCCACCTCGGGGATCACCTGCTCGCGCTCCTGCCGGGCCAGGGCAGAGGCCGCAGCCACCTGGCCGGCGGTCTCATCGGCATTGAGCTTGTCCACGGAGAAGATGAAGGAGCGGTCCTTTTTCAGCGTGAATTCCTCCGTGGAGGCGGAAAGCTCCGAAAGGGGGCCATAGCAGCTGAAAGTCCCGCTTTCGGGGCCGTCGCGGCCATAGTCGTTCATGGGGGAGGAGCTGACCTTGTACACCTTGACGGTGTGGGCGCCGGTCCAGTCGAAGTCCCGGTTGGTCAGGAGCGCGCGCTTGCTCTCGCTGGAAAACAGCTCGTCGGTATAGGGTTGAAATTTTGTCGCTAAATCCATTGATTACACCTCATTTTTATTTTTAGTTGAATTGGATGTGCCCTGCCGGGCACGGGTCAGATCCGTCCGAAGGCCGCCGCAAAGGGGTCCTGGCTGAATTCGTCCTGCCGGCCGTGGGCCGCCAGACTGAAGGCCGGGGGCGGCGCGGACCGCTCATCCAGATTCGGGCAGAGCTCCAGCAGACGTTCCGCCTGCTGCCGGAATTTCTCCACATCTGCGGTATCCAAAATGTCCAGCAGCTCTTCCCGCAGGCCATGGTCTCTGAGATAGGCCTGGCAGGCGAGGCGGTTCTCCCGGGCCTGCAACGCGGCCTCCTGCCGGAACCACTCCGTCTGCTGAGACGCGTCCGCTGCCGCGGCCTTGGACCGCTCCTTGCTGAGCCGTTCGGAAATGATCCTGTTGACTTCCTCCTGGGTGAAGGTTCGGGCACGGACGCTGCTGTCCGGACGCTGCGCAGTGGCCAAACCTTCCTGTGTTTTGTTTTTTTCCATAATAAAACCTCCATTTTTACGCCCTGAGTGGGCTGAATTTATAGAAAAAGGCACAGGAGCAGCATTGTGCATGTTCCCGTGCCTTGTGATCGGCTAACCTTTCGGCGGTACTCTGTGCCTGATTCCCAATGATGTGCTACCGGACCCGCTGGGTCTCCAGATAGATGTGCGTGTAGGGGGGATGCCGCTGGGAGCGCTTGACCCCCGCCTGGGGCAGCAGCTTCTGCAGTGCCGCCAGGGTCATGTTGGCCTGGAGCTTCTCTCCGGGGCCGTATGCAATCTTGATTTTCACGTCCTATGCTCCTTTCTGTTCCGGCAAGGCTGCCGGGAACGAATAAACAGAAACTTTTATATCTGATGGCTGGATTATAACAGATATAAAAGTTTCTGTCAAGTAAAAAACAGATATTTTTGTTGCGGTTTAAAAAAAGTCTGCTATACTGGACCCAAGAGGTGATCCTATGTCCATTGGAACCCGCATTCGTGAGGCCCGAAAGTCCCTCGGCCTGACCCAGAAAGCCTTGGGCGAGTTGGCGGGCATTGCGGAGCCGACCGTCCGGAAATATGAATCCGACCGGCTTCATCCCAAATATGAGACCCTGGAAAAGCTGGCGGCGCCCCTGCAGGTGACGGCAGACTATCTCCGGGACGGCAAAAAACGCCTGGGGGATTGGCTCCCGCCGGACGGGCCGGGAGAGACGCTGGCGCTGCCCCTGGACCGGGGCCTGTGTGACCAGCTGTCGGCCTTGGCGGCGCGGCGGGGCACAGCTCCGGAGGCGCTGGCCGCGCAGCTGCTGTCGGATGCTGTGTTTGCGGCGCTGGAGGAAGAGCTTCGGGAAGAATAGAACAGGGTCCGCCCTGGCAGGGCGGACCGCTTGAGAGGATGTGGTGCAAATGGAAAATGTCCTTCAGACGATGCAGGATGCGGTCAGGCGGCTATGCCCCGGGAGCGGCAGCGCTCCGACCGGGATCGCTCCGCTGACCGCCTATCGCGATACGTCCGGGAGTTTGCAGATGCCGCAGCGGAACACGCCGTATTTGTACCTGGTGCTGGATGGCATGCTCCGGCTTTATACACCGTCCGGGATCCTGGATTATGGGCCGGGACAGTATTCCATATCCCAAATCGATACCCCGCTGTCAGGAACGGTCCTGGCCTTTTCGGAGCACCGGGATTTTTTGGCGCTGGCACTGGAATTTACGGCGAACGATGTCATCGCGGCCGTTTTGGAAACGGACAACGACCTGATCGATAAAATCACAGGCGAAGCGCTTGCCGAACAGGAAATGCTGCGCTCAGACCGCGCGCTGATCCAGACTGTCTGCCGGTTGCTGCTGCTGAAGGAGCAGGCGCTCCCATCGGAGTTCCTGCAAAAAAATATCATCCGGGAGATCATTTATGATATTCTCTGCGGCTCTTGTGGGAAACAGTTTCTTCAAAGTATCGCGAATATCGGGCAGGTGGATGAGATCTATGAGGCCAACAGCTGGATCAAAGAAAATTTCAGAGACACCTTCACGGTGGAAAGGCTTGCAGAGCAGTGGAATATGAGCGTTTCACTATTCCACCGGAGGTTTAAAACGGTTGTGAGCATGGGACCGCTGCAATGTCAAAAGCGGCTGCGGCTCACCGAGGCCCGGAAGCTCATGCTGGACGAGAGAAAGAGCGTGACGGAGGCCGCAGTGGAGGTGGGCTATGAGAGCGTATCACAATTTATCCGGGACTATAAAAGGATCTTTGGCGCCGCGCCCAAGGAGGATATTTTGAATATCCGCCGGCAATTGCAGAAATAAGCAATTTTTTCAGAGAAATAGGCAAGCGGAAACAGAAAAGCCCTGCTATACTGAAGCTGCTTTTACAAACAATTTCGTATAGGAGGGCTTTTTATGATTTTGACTGATGCGCTGTGCGACAGGCTGTGTGCCGCCGCCAGAGAAAAAAGCAGGGAGCTGGGCATCGATATCAGCTTTGCCGTCAGCGACGCCAGCGGCCTGCCCAGAGTTTACCGCCGCTATGGGCAGGCACTTGTGCTGAGTATCACCCTGGTTCCGGGCAAGGCGTATACTGCCGCTGTGACCCAATGCAAAACAAAGGATGTGGCAGCCGCCGCGGCAGAGGGAGCGGCGCTCATGTCCATCCAGACCAATGATCCCAGGATCACGTTGGTGGCGGGGCACGGGACAGTTTAGGTTTTTGCAGGTGCA
>CABSAB010000312.1 GCA_902475515.1 uncultured Eubacteriales bacterium
CCGTGTCACATGACACGGGAAAACTATGTATTTTCCATCATTTCTCTACACTTTTTACGCCTTGTTTGTTCCCTGTGCACTCCCATTAAAAAACGGCGGAACCCATTGCAATCACAAGATATATTGCAATTACAAAGAAAACGCCCCGTCCTCTCTGGACGGGGCTTTTTGGTGCGCGAGGCGGGACTTGAACCCGCACGTGCGTAATGCACACTAGAACCTGAATCTAGCGAGTCTGCCAATTCCACCACTCGCGCATTTCATATACTTGGATATTCTACTGCATCAGATCCGGTTTGTCAAGGACTTTTTCTCCCACGGCCCCCTCCGGCAAACCTGTAAGGGGCGGGAACTGTTTATAGCGCCCAAGCTGTTCCGGCAGCCGAAAAATACTCTGGTTCGTTCCATCTTTAAACCGCAGCGTCAGGCGGCAGGCCCACAGGCATAGTTCTCCCCCTCCGCCGCCGTAGGTGCGGTCTCCCCGGAGCGGCAGTCCCCGGCTGGAAAACTGTACCCGGATCTGATGGGTCCGCCCCGTAAACAGCCGCACCTGCACCAGCGCTTCCCCCGCCTGCACATCCAGGACCCGGTAGCAAAGCTTCGCCTGGCGAGCGCCTTTCCGGAGGCGCTTTACCACATAGGATTTATTCCGGCGGGAATCGTGGAATAAAATATCCTCCAAAACTCCTTCCGGCTCTGCCGGGACCCCCTTCAATACTGCCAAATATTCTTTATCCATCCGTCCCTGTTGAATCAGACGGCTCAATTCCGCTGCCGCGGCAGAGGTCCGGGCATAGGCCATCACGCCGCCGGTCTCCCGGTCCAGCCGGTGCACTGGGAAGACCGCTCCGCCCAACTGGGCCTCCAGCAGAGATATCATGGTTTCCTCGCCGGGTTTCCCCTGCTGGCTCAGCACCCCGGCAGGTTTCACGCATATCACATACTCCGGGCTTTCATAGAGTACCTCGATCCGCTCCATTCATATCCCTCCATTTGCAAAAAAGCAGGAAGAGCTTGCCCCTTCCTGCTTTCATTGTACACATCTTCCGCTGTGCCGTCAAGCGGTACGCGCTTGTCCCCAGAAGAACAACGCCACAGTCCCCGGCCCTGTGTGGCTTCCGATGGTGGTTCCGACACTGTAGATCTCCACCTTGCCGCACAGCTTCGGAAATCTCCGTTCCACCAGATCGGCCACAGCTCGGGCGTCCTCATAGCAGCCGGAATTGGAGATATAGCATTTTCCACTGTAGTCGGTCCCATCTTCGGCGCATTCGGCCATTTTCTCCACAATGGCTTCAATGACCTTAGCCTTGGTACGGATCTTATACCGGGGGATCAGCCGTCCCTGGTCGTCCATATTCAAAAGCGGACATATTTTCAGCATGGTACCGAACCAGCCGCTGGCCTTGGAGATCCGGCCACCCTTGACATAGAACGTCAGATCGGTGGAGAAAAACCAGTGGTGCAGCCGCAGGCGGTTTTCCTCCGCCCAATGGTAAAGCTCCTCAACGCCCATACCGCTGTCCCGCAGGTCCGCCAGTTTATCCATAAACAGTCCATACCCCGAGGAGGCCCCCAGGGAATCTACGACATAGATACGCCGCTCCGGATAGCTCTCCGCCAAAATCGCCTTGGCCTGATTGGCCGAGTTGGACACCCCTGAAATGCCCGAGGACAGGCACACATGTAAAACATCCTGCCCCGCCTCAAGCATCGGCGTGAAGTACGCCACGAACTCATCTACGTTCACCTGGGAGGTTTTGGTCTCCGCCCCCCGGGTCATGGCCGCGTAAAATTCATCGAACGGCATAGACTTTCCCAGGTCGTCGGCATATTCCACGCCGTCCAGCTCATAGTGAAAACAGATATAGCGGATATCCCGACTGTTAAAATGTTCTTCTGTCAAATCCGCCGTGGAACAGCAGCTCAAAACATAGCTCATTGTTATTCCTCCTGACCCTTCCAGAATCAAAATGATTATTGCTGTATGTAATTATTATAATGATATAATCAGCAAAAATCAATCACATTTTTCGCAAAGCGCACTTGACATTTTGTGCAAAGTATACTATACTAATTTCGCAAAGTTAACTTAGCATTCCATGGAGGCGCTTTTATGAAAAACCAAATCCGCCAGCTGCGCAAGGCCAGAAAGCTATCCCAGGAGGAGCTGGCCCTGGCTGTGGGTACCACCCGGCAGACCATTACCTCCATTGAGGTGGGGCGCTATACCGCTTCCCTGCCCCTTGCGTACAAGATCGCCCGCTATTTTGACCTGACCATTGAAGAGGTCTTTGACTTTTCTGAGCTTGAGGAGGAATTTTAAATGGAATCCTATCGTAAAAAACTGCAAACACAAAATACGGTCTGTGCCATCGCTATTCTGATACTTATTTTACTGAACACAGTCGTCCGTTACATCCCGGCGGTTGGCCGCATCTATCCCGAAATCACTTCTCACACAAGTAACTTTTATGATTTCTACGAGGGCTTCATTGGGGGCGTATCCACCGGTGTTGGCCTGCTGTTGGTGATCAATATCCTCTTGAACGCACGGGCCATGCGGGACGAAAAGCGTCTCAAAACGCAGTATATCAAAGAACATGACGAGCGCAGGCGGCAGATCTGGCTGCTGTCCGGAGCAAACTCTTACTGGTTTGATACGGTAGGACTGCTTTTGGCCGCTATCGTGGTGGGGCGGTTCTCCATCACCGCATTCCTGTGCATTCTGGGAAGCCTGCTATATATCTGTATCGTACGGGGAATTTTCAAACTCTATTACAGCAAAAAAATTTGATCCCAAGGAGGTCCATATGATGCCGGAAGCTGTCACCACAAAAATTATTGCCCGCATCCATAGCGATTTTCCAACCAAATTCGGCATTCCCCGGCAAAGCGGTCTGGCGGATTCCCTGCGGGCCACCATTGTCTTTGAGCCGGAGTATCGGAACCCTGACGCACTGCGGGGACTGGATGGCTTCAGCCATCTATGGCTTATCTGGCAATTCTCCGAAACGGTCCGGGAGGACTGGTCGCCTACGGTCCGGCCACCCCGCCTGGGCGGTAATACCCGCATGGGGGCCTCCCGC
>CABSAB010000313.1 GCA_902475515.1 uncultured Eubacteriales bacterium
GAGAGGGCGGTGCGTATGAGGACGGCGGCTACTGCGCCCTGGGAACCTATGTGGATCTGGTGGGAGAGTTCAGGGAAAATCTGGACAATCTTCTGGCCGGACGGCCCATTGAGCCGATTGTCCAGTGGGACGAAAGTTTTGGCTGGCTGATGACGGCCATGACACCGGTGCTGCACGCCGACGGTACCATGGCGGGCTATGTGATGGCGGACATCAGCATGAATGAGGTGATGAACACACAGCGGACCTTCCTGGCCGCCCTGGCCGTGCTGCTGGCGGCCCTGACGGCCGGCTTTCTGGCGCTGTTTCTGATCGTGGTGCGGCGGCGGGTGATCCGGCCCATCAACCAGCTGACGCAGGCCACCGGCGCCTTTATCCAGAACCATGAGGAGGAGCTGGCCACAGGTACCGCCACCGTAAACGTCCCGGACATCCGCACGGGGGATGAGGTGGAGCTGCTGGCAAACTCCTTCCGCAAGATGGAGGAGGACGTGATATCCTATCTCCGCAGCTTCATGGCGATCACCGCAGAAAATGAGCGGATCGGGGCGGAGCTGAATGTGGCCACCCAGATCCAGGCGGATATGCTGCCCAGGATTTTCCCCGCCTTCCCGGAGCGGCCGGAGTTTGATATCTACGCCAGCATGACGCCGGCCAAGGAGGTGGGGGGCGACTTCTACGACTTCTTCTTGGTGGATGACGACCACCTGGCCATGGTGATCGCGGATGTGTCCGGGAAGGGCGTACCGGCCGCGCTGTTCATGGTGATCGCCAAGACCCTGCTGAAGAATGCCGCCCAGACCGGCCTGCCCCCAAAAGCTGTCCTGGAAAAGGGGATCTATGAAATCTCCACCGGAAAGCTCACCGCTGCCAACGCCGGGCATGAGTACCCAGCAATCCGGCGCTCCGGCGGCAGATTTGAGCTGGTGAAAGACCGGCACGGCTTTGTGCTTGCGGGTATGGAGGATGCCCGTTACCGGGAATATGAGCTGGAGCTGGGTATGGGGGATACGCTGTTTCTGTATACGGACGGCGTGGCGGAAGCAATCGGCGCGGCAAATATCCTGTACGGGACGGAGCGGATGCTGGCTACGCTGAACACAGCCCCGGGGCGCTGCCCGGAGAAGCTTCTGCGGGACGTCAAGCAGGATATCGATCGGTTTGTAGGAGATGCCCCCCAGTTTGACGACATCACCATGCTGGCCATCCAACGAAAGCCCAATATTCAGTAAAGGACTTCATTCTCTCCAAATGTGGCTGTAAAGTTTTCATATAAGGCAATACCAGTTTTAATGTCCAATAAAACTCTCTGTAATGACTCCGAACAAAATGAGTAGAAAACCAGATTAAGCGTATTTGGGATTACAAGAAATGAGGAAAAAGGTAGAGAAAAACCGATACTTTCTATTGCGTTTTAATGCTCTTTAGCCCTGTTTGGTAGTGTTTGGTCAGGTGTGTGGGATTCGAATGTCTGGGAATGCGGACCCAAATGTGTGTCGGAACTTTCAGACGGCACTCTATTGCCCTCTTTGGCCCTTTCCGCCGCTCCGGCAATTCCTCTTTGACACTCTTTCGCCCTGCGTGTTTCAAGCAAAACTTTCTCCTTTTGGGATGGGGGTGGGATTGGATTCTGTATATTAAAAGAAGTGTTGTCCGGGGTGGCGGCGATAGAGGGCCAGACCACCATAGAAGGGGCGCAGGAAATGCGCCGCATAAACAAAGAATAGCCGCTTTCGCCTGGGCCTCCAATCGACAGAGCGTCCCAGCTATGGTATGATGAGACCAGAACGAGAAAAGCCGCCGGATGATTTCCATGGTCAGCCAGGAAAAGGATGAAACAGGCAGGGCGAGAATATGAAGCTTAAGAGATATTTGCCGCCACTTATCATGTGGAGCATTTTTGAAACGATCGCGGTGACATTGTGGCTTGTACTGGACAATCTATTCTATCTGTTCAACTTCTCCTATATCGGCACTGCAATCGCTGCAGGGCTGGTCTTGTATCAGCAGAAGAAAAAATATGCCCGGAATGTAGTCCAGTTTGCAGTCGGCATGTATATGCTCGTCTACCTGGGGATTCTTTGCCGGGAAAATATGCAGATCGAAGGATTTTGGTACTATCTTTTCCTCGGCGTATTTGAAGCGGCGACCATTCATTATGCCGTTGCAAAAATTTTTGGCCCGCTGATCTTTGGGCGTGGGTGGTGCGGCTATGCCTGCTGGACTGCGATGGTTCTGGATCTGCTCCCGTTCAAGGAACCTGCTGCCCCGCGCCGGCGCTGGGGCATGATCCGCTACTTTGTTTTTGCCGCTTCGCTCATATTTGTCATTCTGCTGTTTGCTCTTCAGATCCCGCATAAAGAGGATATCATGTGGTGGAGTTTTATCCTTGGCAATATCCTCTACTATACCGTCGGGATCGTCCTCGCATACCGCTGCAAAGACAACCGAGCGTTTTGCAAATACATCTGTCCCATTACCGTTTTCCTGAAGCCGGCAAGCTATTTTTCGCTTTTCCGCATCCGTGTAGAGAAAGAGAAGTGCATTGGCTGTGGGAAGTGTGAGAAAGTATGTCCGATGAACGTGGAAGTGCCCCATAATTCCCGGAGAAAGAAACACGCAACCGAATGTATTCTGTGCATGAAATGCGTAGAAGAATGCCCCCAAAATGCCTTGAGACTATAACGCTGTTTTATCGGGATGCCTCATACTCCGCCGGATTGCCAGACAGACCTTCCTGTGGTACGATAACACCAGAACGCGAGGAGGTGCCGTCATGCCCTTGCAAATTGTACGAAACGATATCACCACCATGAAGGTGGACGCCATCGTCAACGCCGCCAACGAGAGTCTGCTGGGCGGCGGAGGTGTGGACGGGGCCATCCACCGGGCCGCCGGGCCGGAGCTGCTGGCCGAGTGCCGCACCCTGAACGGCTGCAAAACAGGACAGGCCAAGGTCACCAAGGGCTACCGTCTGCCGGCGAAGTTCGTCATCCATACCGTAGGCCCCATCTGGCGGGGCGGCGGCCACGGAGAGCGGGAACTGCTGGTCTCCGCCTACCGCTCCT
>CABSAB010000314.1 GCA_902475515.1 uncultured Eubacteriales bacterium
GTGGGGTGTTGGTGGGCGTGCCGGTGCCGTCGCAGAAATAGATGTAATTTTCGGTAATGAAGACAGGTGTGCCCCCGGGGCTTATGGTCAGGTCATGGACAAAGCTCTCGCTGTCTTCCGGCAGCAGAATATCAGCCAGAGGGATGGTGATAAGGCATTCGCCATCATAGCTCCACTGCTCCAGCAGGGTGTAGCCTTCGCTCTCGCCGGTCTCCTCATCCACAACGGTATAGCGGTCGTGGGTCATCCAGATGCCGTCCTCGCCAAAGCTGTAGTGCCCGATATAGGAATCGGTGTTTTCTTGGTCAAACCCATCCATAGGCGGGATGACGGTGGAACTCAGCTCCTTCCCCTCGGAGCTATAGCGGGTCAGGGTGGTCATCTGGGTCTCCTGGTCACGGACCAGGGTGACCAGGGAACCATCCTGAAAGCTGACGTCGCCGGAGATGCCCAGCTCCGCCGCGGCGGTCACATAGCCATAGTTCCCGTCGTTGATGGAATCCTTCTGCCAGCTGGCAGGGATCACATAGCCCTGGTCATTTTCCGCGGCAGGCCCCACATCCATGGAACCAGACGGCATCCCGCCGCCGGACGCACTGCCGGACGCCTCCGGTCCGCCGCAGGCACACAGGCCCAGCAGAAGGGCTGTGCTCAACAGGATTAATAGGGTTCGTTTCATAAAAATACCTCCTCTATCCGGAATCTGACTGCATCATAAAATTGTGCCCCAGGGGGATGTCAAGGGGTTTTGGCATAGTTTATAGTATGATCCTAAAATTTTCATGTGTCCTCCCTGTGTCCAAATAAAAAAGCAGCCCCGGATACTCCGGGACTGCATAGAAGCAACGTATTGATTTAATTGTGGCTCTTGTCCACACTGCGGGAGAAAGTCACGCCGTCCTTGTGCATGACGATGTCCAGGGAGGCCCGGTCACCGCGCATATAGGACTGGGTGAATTCGTAGCACTCGCCGCTCTCCGTGCGGGTCTGCCGCTGGAGGAAGAAGCCCGCGCTGCCGGCCCGACAATGGAGAAGCTCCGCATCGGCCTTGCTGAATTTCACAGCTTCATAGGAATCCACCGCCGTATAGGGGATCACACCCACATCGTACAGCAGGGAGTAGAAGGAGTGGGTCTGTAAAAGCTCCCGGGTGAGGCCGGGGTAGATATACTGGGGATAAAAGGAGGTCTCCAGCATCAGCGGTTCACCGTTGACTTTTCGAATTCGGGTGAATTTATAGACCTTGATATCGCTGCTGCGGAGCTCCAGCATCTTTACGATGTCCGGCGTGGGTTCAATGACCGAAAACTCGATCAGGTCCGAGGAGGGGGTCAGGCCCATGGCAGACATTTCCGCTGTGAAGGAATAGACCCGCTCGGTCTTGCGGTGGACCTTGGGCTCGGCCACAAAGGTACCCTTGCCCTGACGGCGCACCACCAGTCCTTCGGATTCCAGAGCGCCGATGGCCTGGCGCACCGTGGAACGGGAAATGGACAGGGCCCGGCACAGCTCCGCCTCGGAGGGCAGAAGATCGCCGGGGACCAGAATGCCGGCAGAGATGTGGCGCTTGATGATGGCCACCAGCTGGTTATACAGTGGCACATCGCTGTCCAGCGACAGCGTGGCGCTGAGGATGGGGCTCGTGCTTGTGCTCATGAAAAATCACCTGAATTTTCTGCAATTTGTGGAAAGAAATCCGTTACTGTTCATTTTAGTATACCAAATTTCCCGAAAAAAGCAAGAGAGGAGCGGAAAAAGACGAATCATTTCGCCAAGAAGCAAAACGATCCGTCGAACCGCAGCATTGCCGAAACCGGCTGCCTGGCTACGACTCAGGGAGGTGACCTGAACAGACAGCCGGAGTGGTAACGCTTTCCTGGGAACACCGGGTGACACGCCAATGTTCCATTTGTCCTAGAACGTATGATACGTCTTGAGACAAAAGTATTTTAGTACAAATTGAGGGACTTGTCAAGGGGAAACGTAAAAAATCGGGAGAGCTTCCGCCATCTTGCGGCTTGCGGAAAAAATATGCTGTTTTTTGCAGCGTTTTTTCCAAAACCAGCGTCTATTGTATTGTATTGTATTGAGATCCAATGGGAGGGGGGAATTTCCATGAAAGAGCGGCTTACGGCTATGCTGGCCCTGCTGTTGGCGGCGGTGCTGCTGCTTTTTGGAAGCTTCCTGATCCTGCGGCAGCGGCCCTTGACAGCGCAGCAGGAGCCCGGAAGTGTCTCGAGTACGGTACAGACCATGGATGGGGCAGAGCCGGATGGGGCTGCCGGTCGGTATGCCCCGCGAGTCCGGAGGGAAATTCCCGGTAAAAACGAACAAGAAAGCGGCCGGGGGCCAGGCTCGGGACGGTTCCAATATCTCAGACTTGAAAAAAGAGCGCCACCGCATTTGCGGTGGCGCTCTTGCTTCGAAATTACTGATTCTCGGCCTTCTTCACCAGATCGGTGTACTTCTCCGCGGCAAAGTCCTCGGCAGCGGCAAACAGCTCCTTTGCACGCTCCGGGAAGCTCTTGGCCAGGGAGGAATAACGGCTCTCACTCATGATGTAGTCGTTATATTTGTCCGTAGGCTCCTTGGAATCCAGGGTGAAGGGCTGCTCCTTATCGGGGTTGTAACGGAACAGGTGCCAGTAGCCGGCCTTTACCGCGCGCTCCATGGTGGTCATGGCCTTGCCCATGCCTGCCTTGGCGTGGTGGTTGATGCAGGGAGCGTAGGCGATGATCAGGGAGGGACCGTCGTAGGCCTCAGCCTCCATGATGGCGTTCAGCGTCTGCTGGTAGTCCGCGCCCATGGCGATCTGGGCCACATACACGTAGCCGTAGGTCATGGCGATCTGGGCCAGGTCCTTCTTCTTCACGGCCTTGCCGGCGGCGGCGAATTCCGCCACAGCGCCGATGGGTGTGGCCTTGGAGGCCTGACCGCCGGTGTTGGAATAGACCTCCGTGTCCAGAACGAACACGTTGACGTTCCGGTTCTGGGCCAGCACATGGTCCAGTCCGCCGTAGCCGATATCGTAGGCCCAGCCGTCGCCGCCGAAGATCCAGAAGGACTT
>CABSAB010000315.1 GCA_902475515.1 uncultured Eubacteriales bacterium
AAGGCCCTGCACCGGCATGGTGACGATCTCCCGGATGGAGTTGATGACCGTCATGACCCCCACATAGAGATCACCGCCGAAGCTGGAGAGCACACTGTTGCAGGCCACCTGGACCACAGAATTGGTCAGGGCCATCACAAAGCCAGAAAAGCCCAGGGCGATGATCTTCCGCACCCGGCTCCAGTGGAGGCGCATACAACTCACTTTCAGCCGTAAGATCGCCCGTTTCCCCGTGAGAAACTTCAGCACCCACAGGGCGGAAAGAGCCTGAGAGATCACCGTGGCCAGGGCCGCACCCTTGACCCCCCAGCCGAACACAAAGATAAACAGCGGGTCCAGCAGAATATTCGCCACGGCCCCCAGCACCGTGGTCATCATACCCATGCGGGCAAAGCCCTGGGCGTTGATGAAATTGTTCATGCCCAGGGAGATCAGTACAAAGATGTTGCCGGCCAGATAAATACGGCCATAGTCCACACCGTAGCCGATGGTGTCGGCGCTGGCCCCGAAGGCATACAGCAGCGGGGTCAGGAAGATCTCCCCCAGGGTGGTGAGCACCACAGCAAAAATCAGCAGCAGGGTAAAGGAGTTGCCCAGGATGCGTTCGGCCTCCTGGAGGTCGCCCCGGCCCCGCTCAATGGAGCACAGGGGACCGCCGCCCATGCCCGAGAGCCGGGCAAAGGCCATCACCGCCGAGATCACCGGCAGGCATAAGCCAAGGCCCGTCAGGGCCAGGGTCCCGGCCCCATCGATATGGCCAATGTACATGCGGTCCACGATGTTATATAGAATATTGATCAGCTGTGCCAGGGTGATGGGCACAGCCATACGGAGGATATTCCGCCGGACGCTGCCTACACCGAAATCGTTGACCCCGGCACTTTGCGAATTTGCCACTGATTTTCCCCTCTTTACTGGTTCTTTTGGAGCTGCGCGGCAGCCTGGGCAAGGCCCTCCAGGAAAGCATCCACCTCCGCGGCGGTGGTCTCAAAGCCAAAACTTACCCGAACAGCCCCGTCGATGAGCACCCCGGGGACCTCCATGGCCTCCAGCACATGGCTCCGGTGGCCCCGGGAGCAGGCAGAGCCTGCAGAGACGCAGATCCCCCGCTCCTCCAGCGCCCCCAGAAGCCCCTGGCTCCGGAGCCCCGGGATGCCCAGAGAGATGATGTGGGGGGCGGCATGGCTCCCCAAGACAACGGCCTCGGGGACGGCCTCCGGAATGCCCGCCAGGCATCGTTCTTTCAGTGCCTCCATCGCCCGCAGGTTTTCCCGCAGGTTTTCGGAAAGGGCCGCACAGGCGGCACCAAATCCAGCGATGGCGGGAACATTCTCCGTGCCGGATCGCATGCCTTTTTCCTGCCCACCGCCATAGAGATAAGGCGGCAGATGGAGCTTGGGACTTACATAAACCGCACCACAGCCCTTGGGGCCCTCCACCTTATGGGCGCTAATTGTGACAATATCCGCCCCCAGGCTCGATGCCCGGAAGGGGACCTTCAAAAACCCCTGGACGGCATCCGTATGGAACACCGCCTGGGATTTCTGATGGACCAACTTGGAAAGGGCGGCGATGTCGTTTACGGCCCCGGTCTCGTTGTTCACCATCATAATGGACACTAGAATCGTGTCTTTTTGCAGGGCCGTAAGCAGATCCTGCCTAGAAATGCTCCCATCCGGCTGGGGCTTGAGATAGGTCACGGAAAAGCCCTGCTCCTCCAGCGCTTTCACCGGATTCAGGACTCCATGGTGTTCTGTCTGGGTGGTAATAATGTGCTTTCCCCGCTTCCCATAGCGCCGAGCTACGGAAAAAACCGCAAAATTATCTCCCTCGGTGCCGCCGGAGGTAAAAAATATCTGCTCCGGCTCGCAGCCCAGGGCATCGGCCACCTGGGACCGGGCACGCTTTACCAGCTGCTCTGCCCGGAGCCCCCGGCCATAGGCGGCAGAGGGATTGCCCCAGGTCTCCGTCAGCGCCTCCGCCATGGCGGAGACCGCTTCGGGACAGGGCTTGGTGGTGGCGGCATTATCCAGATAAATTTCCACGGGGTGATGCTCCTTTTGCCGCAGAGCGGCGTTGTTTTTTTTATTATAGCAGTCTGGATAGCGTTTGTACAGAAAATCTGTGTCCCACCCCGGTTTTTGCACGCCCATAAGCCCATTGGGAACAAAACAAAACGAGACCTCCAAAGAGGCCTCGTTCTGTTTGAAAAAGGACTGTACCGGATGCCTTAAGGCGCCTTGGCCGGGATCACCGGAAGAATCAAATGGGAATCGTATTTGCCTCCGGTGTGGAAAATGTGCTGGCTCTTATTATAGATGGTCCACCGGTTGGCGGCACCGCCGGCTACCTGGTGGGTCAGAAAATCATAGCCCGCAATGACCAGCTCCAGCTTTTGCCCCTTGTGGAAAATCTGGCTGCAGGGAACAAACAGAATATCGATGGGCACGATCTCGCCATCATGGAACTTCTGGGGATTTCTGAAATGCTGCCGCACCCGGTAATCCTTGGTGGTCCTGGGATCGGCCTCCCGTAAAGAGCCCCGCAGGCGGGTATCCGGACCGGAAAACTTGAACATACCGCGCTTTTTCATGACGATCTGATCATCCGCATCCAGGGTCAATATGCGGAGATACAGGTCCATTTCATCGTGGCCCTTCACCTCAGCCCAGACCCGCAGCTTGATATAGCCGACGATCTCCGTATCCTCCGCAATGGTGGCCTGCTTGACCGCCGTCTCGGAGACATTCAGCGCCGCCCAGTAATCCGGGGCATGCTCCTCCAGATAGGGATAGATATTGGCCAGGATGCCCTCCTCCACACCGGTGAGCAGGCCGCCGGGGTAGCTTCTGGCCGCCTGCAACAGCGTGCTCTCCAGCTTCGGCGGTGATCTCTATGTGGGTGTCATGACCGTCATCAACTCCATCCGGGAGATTGTCACCATGCCGGTGCAGGGCCTGTCCGGCGGGGCCGAGCCTGTGATGGGCTTCAACTACGGAGCCGGCAAGCCCCAGCGGGTGCGCCAGGGGATCGTGTTTATTTC
>CABSAB010000316.1 GCA_902475515.1 uncultured Eubacteriales bacterium
CTGCGATTCCCTGGACCGGTTCCAGCCTTTGAGTCCGCCATCAGTGCCTTGGCCTCCTCGGGCACGTTCACCAGGGTGCCGCCCTTGCAGGGCTCCATGACCGTCACGGGCTTTTGATGCTTCCGTGCCACCTCCAGGCACCGCCGGGACTGCACATTGGGCTGCTCCCAATCTATGTAGTTGATCTGCAGCTGCACGAAATCGATGCCGCTTCCGTACGCTGTCAAAATCTCATCCAGCAGCTCCGGCGTGTCGTGGAAGGACATTCCCACCACTCGGATCTTCCCCTCCTGCTGCTTCCGGCGCACGAAGTCGAATGCCCCGTATTTTTTGCATTTTTCGTAGACGTTGTGCCCCATGTTGTGCAGCAGATAGTAGTCAAAGAACGTCACCCCGCAGTTGGTAAGCTGCTCCTGAAAGATCCGTTCCATGTCCGCCTCGTCCTTGAAATCCCGCAGGGGCAGCTTGGTGGCCAGTTGGAAGCTTTCTCTCGGATGCCGCTCCACCAGCGCTTTCCGGACGGCCTCCTCGCAGTGGTATCCGTGATAGGTGTACGCCGTGTCAAAGTACGTAAATCCACGCTCCAGGAACGCGTCAAAGAGCTTCTCGATCGCCGTGTAGTCAAAGGACGTCTGGTCCTCTCCGTTCAACACCGGCAGCCGCATACAGCCGAAGCCCAGCTTTTTCTCCTGCATCAGGTCCATTGTGCATTCCTCCCTTTTGATCGTTCTGTTTTTTCCATTATATCGAAGGCCCTCTTGGGAAACAATTCGTTTTTCCGCCGCATTTCATAAGAAATACTTATGAAACACCTTGACACAGCCGGATTTGCCCGATAAACTGAAGCTATCCAAGGGAAAGGATGTGACCCCATGCTGCTCAGACAGCTGCGCTATTTTCTGACTGTGGTAGACGAAAACAGCTTCACCGAAGCTGCCGAAAAGCTGTTTATCTCCCAGTCCGCCATCTCCCAGCAGATCAAAGCCCTGGAGGCCTCTCTGGGCGTTTCCCTGCTGCTCCGGGAGAAGCGGAGCTTCACCCTGACCCCCGCCGGCGAATATCTCTACCGCCGGGGCAAGTCCCTGGTGGACGAGGCCGACGCCATCTCCCGGGAGACTGTCCGCATCGGCAGCGGCGCCAGCGCCCAACTGCGGATCGGCTACTTAAATCTTTTCAACGGCCAGGCCCTGCATCAGGCCATCGCCATTTTTTCCGCCCGGTATCCCCATGTACATATCACCATCTCCGGCGGTACCCACGAGGAGCTGTATCACGGTCTGTTGGACCGCTCCCTGGACATCGCCCTCAACGACCAGCGCCGGGCCTTTTCCGATGAATACATCAATCTGGAGCTGGCCCAGCCGCCGGTCCTGGCAGAGATCTCCGTCCGGCATCCCCTGGCCTCCCGGGCCCAGGTGGAGCTTGCGGACCTGCATGTTCTCCCCTGCATTCTCCTCTCTCCCAAATCCCAGCAGGAGGTGGAACGGGAATACTATGAAAAGATCTTGAGCTTCCCCGGCGAATTTCTGTTTGCAAGCTCTCTGGAGGCCGCCCGCCTGATGGTGACCGGCGGTCAGGGCTACCTGCCCATCGAGGATATCGGTGCCCTGCCTCCGGTGCATACCGGCGTGCGGCGCATCCCGGTACTCCGCCACGGCACGCCTCTGCGCCGGCGCTACTGCGCCTTCTGGCCCAAGGACTGGGAGAACGAATTTGTAGCAGTCTTTGCCGACATCCTCCGGCAGCAGATCGCCGTCCTGGAGCCATAGCCCCCACCACCCCGGCTTTGCATTAGCATTTCTTATGAAAACACCCCGCAAATCGAATTGAAAACACCCCATTTACCCGTTATACTGGACACAACAGATCAAAGGAGGGATCGTAATGGCAATCACAGACGCCGCCAAGGCGTATCACGAAAAAATGTTTCCCGGCTATGTCTCCGATTTTCAGCGGACAGACCCGGAGTTTATCGAGCGCTTCGACAACTTCGCCTTTGACGAGGTGGTTTCCCAGGGGAATTTGGACGATCGGACCCGCTTCCTCTCCATTCTGGCCACCCTCCTGGGCTGCCAGGGCATCGACGAATTCCGGCGCATGGTCCCCGCCGCATTGAACTTCGGCCTCACCCCGGCGGAGATCAAAGAGACCGTCTATCAGGCCGTGGCCTACCTGGGCATCGGCCGTGTGCTCCCGTTCCTGAACGCGGTCAACGAGATCTTCGAGGCCCAGGGTATCCCCCTCCCTCTGGAACCTCAGGCCACTACCACCACGGAAAACCGCCGGGAGGCCGGCACCCAGGCCCAGGTGGATATCTTCGGCGAGGGCATGCGGGAGTTCTGGCGCTCCGGCCCCGAGGAGAGCCGCCATATCAACCTCTGGCTGGCCGGCAACTGCTTCGGCGACTACTATACCCGCGGCGGTCTTGACTACCAGCAGCGGGAGCTGATCACCTTCTGCTTCCTGGCCGCTCAGGGAGGCTGCGAGCCTCAGCTCACCTCCCACGCCGCGGCCAATATGAAGATCGGGAACGACAAGCAGTGCCTGATCGATGTGATCTCCCAGTGCCTGCCCTATATCGGCTATCCCAGAAGCCTCAACGCCCTCAGCTGCGTCAACGCGGCGGCAAATCAAGCTTGAACGGAGGATGAAACCATGTCAGCTCAGAACCAAAATCCCAGCGTATTTCCCATGGGCCAGCCCCTGCCGGAGATGTTCTCCCGGTATTTCATCGGCCAGGCCTATCTCCAGCCCCTGACGGACAAGGGCGGTCCCGTTGCCAACGTGACCTTCCAGCCCGGCTGCCGGAATAACTGGCATATCCACCACGCCGCCTCCGGCGGCGGCCAGATCCTGCTGGTCACCGGCGGCAGCGGCTGGTATCAGGCCTGGGGCGAAGCTCCCCAGGCGCTCCATCCCGGCGATGTGGTGGTCATTCCCCCGGAGGTGAAGCATTGGCACGGCGCGGCGGCGGACAGCTGGTTTTCCCACCTGGCCATCGAGGTCACCGGCGAGGACACCAGCAACGAATG
>CABSAB010000317.1 GCA_902475515.1 uncultured Eubacteriales bacterium
GGGTTTTGCGATATACAGCAGCAGGAGTCCAGCATCCCTTCGTTATAATGTGGGTTTAACAGGGTTCATCACGCACCAAGCAGGGAATTTTTTACGCAATTATTCTTCGGCTTCTGCTTCGTCTTCCGAAAACATCCGGTCCTCAAAAATCTGGTAAATGGCCGCCAGTTCATCGTCACTGTCCACAGTGGAAAGCAACTCTTCGCCAGTCTCTTCATCGGTGATGGTTTTGAGAATAATGACCTCCAGATTCGGCTCTTCCTCCGGAGACTGGCACTCGGTGAGGGCCAGATATTCCACACCATTCATCTCCGCTTGATCTAATACCAAAAGCTCAAAATCATTGCCGTCTTCATCGCTGATGGAAATGATGTTGTCGCCAAAATCGCTCATACTAAAACGCTCCTTTCCGAATCAGCTTTTCAGGATTGATTCTGAGGATATAGTAATGCCCCGATTGTAGAAAATCAAGTGCTTTTTTTCATTTTCCATGAAATTAATTATGCAAAATTCACAACAGCTATGCGTCTTGTCCAGAAATTTATAGCGAGAATCTTTCATTCATAAAAAATTTTCAAATTTATAAAGAAAATTCCGTAAAAAATAAGCGAAAGCCCCGGGGACTCATTGACAGACTGTGATATAATAGTACAATGGAATAATTATAATGCAATGATATCGCGTTTTTACGTTCTAATAAGAATGATCTACACCTGGAGGTGCTCCGACGAATGGACAAAGAAAGAAGAAGCGGAAGTGAATTCGCCCAGCAGTTTTTTCGCTATTTTGGAAAAGTAGCCGGCTCGATCCTGCTGGTATTCTTTATCACGATGGTGATATTTGCGTGTATTTTTACCGCTTACCTGCGCAATTACCTGATGCCTCAGGTGTCGTTTTCTCTGGACAGCTTTCGGCTCAACCAGACCTCTGTGATCTATTACGAGAATAAATCCAGCGGCCAGTATGAGACACTGCAGAACCTGTACGGCAATGAAAACCGCATCTGGGTCTCCTATGGAGATATCCCGGACAACCTGGTCTATGCCACCGTGGCCATCGAAGATAAGCGGTTCTTTGAGCATAACGGCGTGGACTGGCTGCGCACCACCAAGGCCTCGGCAAACCTTTTTATGGGCTCCAGCGATACCTTCGGTGCCTCCACGCTGACCCAGCAGCTGGTCAAGAACCTCACCAACGACGACGAGGTGACGGTCCGGCGGAAGCTGCTGGAAATCTTCCGTGCACTGGAAATGGAGCGCCAGTACAGCAAAGAAGAGATCTTGGAGTGGTACCTCAATACCATCTATCTCGGTGAGCAGGCCTACGGCGTCCGAACCGCATCGTATACCTACTTTGGCAAAGATGTGACCCAACTGGATCTGGCGGAGTGCGCCAGCTTGATTGCGATCACCAATAACCCCTCTTTGTATGATCCCTATATTTCCGAGCGCTGCAAGGAGCGCAATAAAGAACGGCAAAGCTATGTGCTGGAGTGCATGCTGGATCAGAAGTATATTACCAACGCCGAATATCAGGCTGCTCTTTCCGAGGAACTGGTATTTGAATACGCTTCCGGCAATGCGGAGTTGGTTGACAATTCGAACAGCTACTCCTATTTTGTGGATCAGGTGATTCGAGATGTGGTGGCCGATCTGACCGCCTCTACCGGCTATGATACCGAGATCATCACCCAGATGATCCTGGGCGGCGGCTATCAGATCTATTCTACTATCGACATCGAAGCACAGAACGCGGCCGAAGAGATCTATGAGAATCTGGACAATATCCCCGACACAGGCAACACCTATCAGCAGCTGCAGTCCAGTATTGTCATCATCGACAACGACACCGGTGATATTTCAGCCATTGTGGGCGGCGTCGGGGAGAAACCCGGCAGCCTGACCCTCAGCCGCGCTACCCAGAGCCTGCTGGCGCCCGGTTCCATTATCAAACCCCTTGCAGTTTACGCGCCGGCGCTGAATTTGGGGCTGATCACTCCGGCTACTGTCTATGATGATACGCCGTACAGCTTCGGCTCAACGGCTTGGCCGAAGAACGAGGATGGTCTCTACCACGGGCTGACCAATATTCTGGACGCCATGAAGCGCTCTTCCAACACCGTCGCAGTGAAGGTCCTGGACGAGCTGACAGTAGACTACGCCTATGAATACGCCGTGGAACAGATGGGTCTGAGCACCCTGGTGGACAGCTACGAGGTCAACGGCGAGACCCTTACGGATAAGAGCCTCTGGTCTCTGGCCCTGGGCGGTACGGTCCACGGTGTTTCCATCCGGGATATGACCGCAGCCTATGCTGCCATTGAAAACGGCGGCACCTACCGGACCGCGAGAACCTATACAAAAGTTCTGGACAGCGAGGGAAACCTTGTGCTGGATAACACCCAAAGCACCCGGGATATCATGGACGAAAAAACCGCTTATTACCTCACCTATATGATGGAGGAAACCGTAAAATCCGGCACCGGCCAGGAGGCTCAGATTTCCGGCGTCAGTGTGGCTGGCAAAACCGGTACCACCGATGACGACAAGGACCGCTGGTTTGCAGGCTATACCCCTGAGCATACCGCTGTGGTATGGTGCGGCTATGATCAGCCCCAGGAGGTCGTCTTGACGGATGATTCCATCGATAACCCAGCCTCGGTGCTTTTCCAGCGTGTTTTGAGCCAAATCAGCAAGCCGGATTCCGGCTTTCATAAGCCCAGCAATATTATCGAAGTGGAACTGTGTCAGGATAGTGGGCTTTTGCCTACAAGCTGGTGCCAGAACGATTTGCGGGGAGACCGCACCGTCACCGTGATGATGGCGGCGGAGGATGTGCCCACGGAATACTGCAGCGTTCATGTGGAGGAAAGCCTTTGTTACACGAACGGCAGCTATCATCTGGCCACCGAGGGATGTGAGCGCGAAGGAGATGTCAGCCAGTTTGGCATGCTGAATTACAACCGCCAGTTCCCCCTTGCGGCAATTGTCGTGGAAGATCAACAATACTGCATCG
>CABSAB010000318.1 GCA_902475515.1 uncultured Eubacteriales bacterium
CTGCCGTCCCATAAAGGGGAGAGAGAAAATGAAAAGCGGGTCGTTATCCGACCACGACTGTATGATAGCACCCGAATTTGTCAATTCCTTGAACATTATGTGGGGATTTTGTTAAAGATTCGGCGGCGTTTTCTCAGATCAGCGCAACACCCAGGGAGACCAGCGGCAGCGTCACCAGGCAGGCAATGGTGGTCATCATCACCGCGCACACGGCATAGTCGCCGTCGGAGCCGTTGTTCTTCGAGAGCATGGCCACCATGTTGATGGCGGGCAGCCCCGTCAAAAAGGTAATGGTCCCGGCCATATCCGGAGCAATGTGCAGCGCCCGCATCACCACGAAATACACCAGGGGCAGAACGATCATCTTCAAACCGATCTCGGCGTACAGCTCCCCGCATTTGAGTACCCGCCGCACGTCCGTCAGGGACAGCATGCCGCCAATATAGATCAGCGACAGCGGCATGCTGGCGGAGCCCAGCCGTGTCAGGGCGGTAGTCAGAACATCCGGCAGATGCACATTCAGCAGCACCAGCACCGTGGCCCCCAGGATCGCCACCAGAGCAGGGCTCAGGAGGTTCTTGAGATTTTTCAGGGAGATCCGCTCCTTCTCCTGGGACACCGGCTTCGTCAGGGACACGCCATAAGTCCAGAACAGCCCCTGGTCCAATATGGTGAACAGGGAGATGTAGAGGAGCGCCGTGTCCGGGTACAGCTCCACCACCAGGGGGATACCCATGAAGCCCACATTTCCGAACATCACGATGGCCCGGAAGACCTTGGCCCGGTTATCCCTTAAATGAAAGACTGCCTCCAGAAGCTTCGACAGCAGAAACAGCAGGACATACAGGACGATGGCCAGCGGGATCACCATCAGGCTCTGATACAGCCCCGCCCGGGTAGCGCCCTCGGCGGTATTGATGAAGATATAGGCGGGCAGGGCCATACGCATAACGAGCTTGGAGACATTCCCCAGGGAATGCTCGTCCAGAATGCCGCATTTCATGGCCACAATGCCCATAAGGATCAGAATCAGAAAAATCCCAATTTGGGTGAGTACGATCAAAAACTGGTCCATAGTGCCTCCTAACGGACCTCAAGGGCCCCAAAAAATTTGTTTGAAGGGATCATTCCACAACGCACTTTTTCCGCCAGGGACCAAACCGGTAGCGCAGGGCCGAGAGCACCAAGCTGTAGAGCCAGCTGATCAGGTTCGTATACCAGATGGCCGCCACACCCAGGGGCGTCAGATAGGCCATCAGATACACAACGGCCACCTTGATCACCAGTCCCGTAAAGGTATTAAAGGCTGTGAACCCCACATCGCCGGAGCCCTGCAGCACCCCGTTGAAGCAGAAGTAGGTGCAGAAGACCGCCAGGAAGCAGCTGCAATACCGCAGATAGCGCACAGCAATGTCGGTGGAATCCCCCACCACGCCGAACAGGCCGATGAGGGTAGGCGCCAGGGGCACCAGAATGGCAATCACCAGCACATCCACAATAAAGCTCATGAGCAGGGTCTGCTTCAGCCCCCGGGTGATGCGCTCGGGCTTCTTGGCCCCCAGGTTCTGGCCGGTGAAGGTGGCCATGCCCATCAGGAAGCCCTGGGCCGGGATCAACGCAAAGCTCTCGATGCGGGTAGCGGCCGTATAGCCGGCGGTGATGTCAAAATCGTTGATGACCCGCTGGATGGCCATATGTCCAAAGGAGACCACACACTGCTGGAGCGTGGTGGGGATGCCCATTTTCACAATGAGCCCACAGGTGCCCGTGTCAAAGGAGAATTCCCCCTTCTGGAACCGGAGCATGGGATAAAACCGGAACATATATGCAAGGCTCACCACGGCGGAAATCCCCTGGGAGACTACCGTTGCGATGGCCACACCGGCAATGCCCCAGCCAAATACCAAGACCAGCAACAGGTCCAGCAGGATATTGCAGACCGAGGAGATCAGGAGAAAATACAGCGTGGCGCGGCTGTCGCCCAGAGAGCGTAAAATGGCGGCCACGATATTATAGAGGAACTGGAACAGCAGCCCCAGCGCATAGATCCGGAAATAGAGGACCGCTCCCTCCAGAAGATACGCCTGTACATTCAGCACCGTGCGCAGGAGGAAGCCCGCCAGCAGCACACCCAGCACCGAAAACACCACACCCATCGCCGCAAACAGGATCAACGCCGTGGAGACCGCTTTCCGCAGCTCCGTCATCCGGTCCGCGCCAAACAGTTGGGCAACGACCACCGCGGCTCCGTTGCTCATGCCCAAGGCCAGGGCGATAAAGAGCATGGTCAGCGAGCTGCAGGTGCCCACCGAGGCCAGGGCATTTTCTCCCACGAAGTTGCCCACAACGATACCGTCTACGGTATTATACAGCTGCTGCAGCAGATTTCCCGCCATCAGCGGCAGCGTGAAAAGCAGAATCAGCTTCCACTCCGTTCCGGAGGTCATGGACGCTTTCTTCGTTTGATTCATAGTAACACCTCTTATGCAAATCCTATTTATTATACCCCATCCACCGGGAAAATGCTAGAATCCATTTCAAATCTACACATAAAAAATCCCGGGATGACATTTTCCGCAAAGTGCGGTATACTGGCATTAAGTAAAACTTAAGTACCGCTGATATTCTAGAAAAAACAGAAAGGAAGTGCGGAGATGAGGCTTCTTCTGGCAGAGGACGAGACCATGCTTTCGGATGCGCTGTGCACGATCCTGACCCACAGCGGCTATACGGTGGACCCGGTGTACACCGGCACAGACGCCCTGACCTACTTAACCCACGGAGATTATAACGGCGCCATCCTGGACATTATGATGCCCGGGATGGACGGCATCTCCGTGCTGCGAACCCTGCGGGAGCAGGGCAAGACCCTGCCCATTCTGCTGCTGACGGCCAAAAGCGAGATCGATGACCGGGTGGTGGGGCTGGACAGCGGCGCGGACGACTACCTGACCAAGCCCTTCTCCTCCAAGGAGCTGCTGGCCCGGGTAAACCACATTCAGCTCCACATCG
>CABSAB010000319.1 GCA_902475515.1 uncultured Eubacteriales bacterium
TATAAATATCCGCGATATACACGGGGAGAATATGGTACCATCTTGCGAAATCCCAGTCCTGCGTCCCGTCACAAAGGAGGTCCCCCTATGGAGGAAAAGCATTACGATTTTTTCCAGAACAAGCTCTGCGAATTCTACCCCTGTCACCCGGGGGCGGATCCCGAGACCTTTAGCTGCCTGTTCTGCTACTGTCCCCTGTACGCCCTGGGCGACCGGTGCGGGGGGAGCTTCCGCTATACGGCAAACGGGGTCAAGGACTGTACCCATTGCCTCCGGCCCCATGTCCGGGAGAATTATGGGAAGATTTTGGAGAAGATGCCGGAGATTTTGGAGCTAGCGAAGAAAAAAAGGGAGGAAGCCTGTCCATAATTGCCGCTTTTCATATGAAATGGGGCCTGCTGCAAAGGTGGCAGGCCAGAATTCGCTGCTACAGTCTCCTGTAGAACCGGTTCTGGCCTCCGCTTGCAGCAGGCCCTTGTGCTTGCTTTTGATTACGATGCTACTTGTTCTACAAACCGTTGGAATACGGTTGCGACCTGAGCTCTGGTGGAGCTTGCGGTGGGCGACAATATGCAGGCATTACCACTTGTCATGCCATTGATCAGACCAGCTCCTACAGCCCAGGCCATGGCATTTTTTGCATAGCCAGATACCCGGCCGGAATCTGGGAATTTGCCCAAATCGCCGGTTGCATCTGTACGATATTCCATGAGTTTTGCGTACCGATAGAAAACCGTTACCATATCCTGCCGGGAAATGGTTCCGTCAGGGTCAAAAATCCCGTTACCACGGCCCAGAACCAGCTGATTCTGACTGGCCCAGAGGACAGCTTTTCCAAAGTACCGGTCCATGCTCACATCGGAGAAGGGATTTTCGCCAGTGGAAACCTGAGGCTCTCCAGCCAGCCGGTATAGAACCGTTACCATCATGCCTCGGGTCATAGTGTCGTTGGGACAAAACTTTCCATAGCCCATGCCATCCATCAGTTCATGCTCCACAGCAAAGCCAACGCTGTTGAAATACCACTGGCCCGGCCGCACGTCGACAAAGGGACTTGTCCAGGGATATTCGGGATAGGTATCCCAGACTGCAGTATCATACCCTTGCCAGGTGGGGGCGGACCAACCTTGGGCCTCTTCCCGGAAAAAGATTGTCATCCGGATTGAGAAGTTAAAAATGGCGTCCTGCTCGACGACTACCGGTGCATCGCCCATGAAGTATACGTTTTCTAATGCGTCACAACCGATTATGGCGTGGGTTTCCATCTTTGTTACGCTGGCTGGAATTCGCACGTTATGGAAGTTCAGGCAATAGACAGATTCGGAGCTCAAAGCCTGGATGCCCTCGGGCAGCTCCAGAGTTCCGCCAATTTTTCTTGGTGTGGCTATGAGAGTCCCATCCTTATCACATAAGAATCCGTCCATGCTCTGGTATCTGGGATGGCCCTCCTCTACCTGAATCTCTTCCAATTGCCTGCAATCTACAAACACACCTTGGGGGAGGTCTGTGATACAGGCAGGAATGGTAATGGAGGTAATGCGGCTTCGGTAAAGTGCGTCCGGGTGGATGCTGGTTACCGTCTCCGGGAATTGGTAGGCTCCGGTGATGCCACCGGGGATACAAACCAGTTCGGTTCTATCAGCATTGTATACGATGCCGTTCAAGCTGCTATAGCTGGGGTTGCCGGCGGCAACCTGAACCTCGGTCAGTAGATCACAATGGTAGAAGTTGGGAAGTTGGATCTGCGTGACGGTGGCAGGAACTGTGACACGCACGAGTTCAGGACAGTGTACAAAAATCTCTTTTTCAATTCCGATGACGGCAGCGCCCCCAACCTGGTTGGGAATGTCAACGGCTGTAACGGTTGAGTCTACGCCCACCACAAATCCAGTGGTTGTATTTATATAAATATTTCCGTTCTCCACAGGATAGGGCGTATACAGAGGATCCGGCGCTTTCTCCCAGGTTTTTTGTGGATATTGGTTCCAGGGAGCCTCGTCCCAGCCGGTTGTTCCCTCTATGTAATAGATGGTCAGATCCTCGGCAGCGTCCCGAAATTCCTCTTCGTCTTCCATATATGGCCTGTTTCCTTCAAAATAGAGGCTTTTCAGGCTGGTGCACCCGGCAAAGGAGCCGTAGGTGATGAGGTGAACGCTGGCAGGAAATACTACGGTTTCCAGGCCGCTGCAACCGGCAAAGGCATCGTGACCAATGGCGATGATCTCATGCTCCCCGTTTTCCTCGGGGATTTCTACCTTTGTAATGGTTTCGTCGGCATCTACCACGGTATTGCCGTCCACATAAATGTTTCCGCCCTCAGCCGGATATTCCTTAATACCCTCCTGGCTGATTGCAGAGACTGCGGGAATCCCAGCTAGCAGCAGGGCAGCGGCCAGCAGAAGCGCAAAGCTTCGCCACAGGTTCTGTGCTTTCATAGTTGTCCTTCCTTTCTGTATCCCACCCTGCCTCTGGGGCAAAATGGGACTGATTTCGACGCAGTGCATGCGCCTCTATGGTTAAATTATACTGTACATTTTTGAGAATTGCAATAGGAACTCGAAAAACATCAGAGCAGTGCAGGGATGCGCAGTGTCAATATTACGCAAGACTAACAGAATGCTTTGATACGGCCCTGGCGCATAAGCGTCTTGGCTCTGGCAGAGGGCAGGGGAGCATGGAATTCTTATAGCTCCTTCCGCTTTCGCCCGGGGGCGTTGGCAGGGGGATCTGGGAGCTCCAGGAGGTAGCGTTCGCAGGCGTTGATGATGGTGGTGCCTCCCCGCTGCAGCACCCGGGGGCGGCCCACGCCGTAGCGGGTGTGGACATGGCCGTGGACCAAGTATTGGGGGGCGTACTTGTCCAGCAGGGGGAGGAAGGCGGCGAAGCCCTGGTGGGGCCGGCTGTCTTCGTCGCCATAGCCCCGGGCCGGGGCGTGAGTCACCACAATGTCCACCCCGCCGGTGCGGTAGAGGCGGTAGCGGAGGCGGCGGATGCGCCGCTCCATCT
>CABSAB010000320.1 GCA_902475515.1 uncultured Eubacteriales bacterium
AGCGTTGCGGAGCATAAGCCGCCGAAGGTGGTCCGTGATCCCACAAAGCCCCGGACACCCGCCCACAATGTTGGGACCCCTGCACAGATTGAGTAATAACCAATGCCGAATCTGGGGCTGGCTCAAATCCATGGATTTGGGCTGGCTCCATTATGTTTTATTCCTTCCCAGAGAGGAGTGTTTTTATGAGAGAAGTATACGGCGAACCCACGCCGATCATGGCCCTGCGTGGAATGTCTGTTTTCCCGAAGATAATCTATTCCTTCGACGTGGGCCGGGAGAAATCCATTCGTGCGCTGGATGTGGCTATGAATGGCAGTCAGCAGATGATTTTGCTGATGCAGAAAGATGTGATCGTAGACGAACCAGGGCCTGATGACCTCTATGAGGTGGGGGTATTGGTCCATGTGCGTCAGGTGCTGAAAATGCCCGGAGAGATCATCCGGGTATTGGTAGAGGGCTTGGGCCGTGTTCGCGTAGAGACCTTTACACAGGAGAGCCCCTACCTGGAGGGGATTCCGCAGAAGCTGGAGGAGGTTTCCGGCAGGGTATCGGCGGCAAAGCTGGAGGCACTTTTGCGGGTGGCGTATCAGCTCTATGGAAGCTACTGTGATATGCAGCCCAAAAGCACTGCGGAAAATCTTCTGCGGCTGATGACCAGTGAAGATCCAGGCTTCGTAGCGGATTTTCTTGCCCAGAACTGCGGCTTTAAGTATCAGGATAAGCAGGATGCGCTGGAGCAGCTCCATCAGATCAAACGATTGGAGTCTGTGCTCAAGACCCTGACTGCGGAAATCGAGATTATGCGGATCGAGGGCGACATTGCGGAAAAGGTCCAGGCTGCGGTCAATAAAGGCCAGCGGGACTACTATCTGCGGGAACAGCTCAAGATCATTCATGCGGAGCTGGGAGAAGAGGACGAGGATCAGGAGTTTGAGGAATACGAACAGAAGATTCGTGCGTTAAAGCTGGAAGCCGCTATTGAAGAAAAGCTCTTGAAGGAGCTGGGGCGGCTGCAAAAACATCCCATGGGTTCCTCCGAAGGAGCCTTGCTGCGGGATTATCTGGACGTATGCTTGGAACTTCCGTGGAATATAGAAACACAGGAGACTGTAAATATCGATGCTGCCCGGCGGATTTTGGACGAAGACCACTATGGCCTGGAGCAGGTGAAAAAGCGTGTGCTGGAATTATTGGCAGTGCGGAAGCTGTCACCGGATATCACAGGGCAGATCATTTGTCTGGTTGGCCCGCCCGGTGTGGGTAAGACGTCCATTGCGACCTCTATCGCGAAGTGCCTGAATCGTAAAATGGCCCGTATTTCCCTAGGTGGTGTCCATGACGAGGCGGAGATCCGCGGGCACCGGAAGACCTATATCGGCGCTATGCCGGGTCGGATCATTAACGGCGTCAAGCAGGCGGGAGCCAAAAACCCGGTGCTGCTGCTGGATGAGATCGACAAGCTGGGCTCTGATTACCGGGGCGATCCCTCCGCCGCACTGCTGGAGGTGCTGGATGCGGAGCAGAACAAGACATTCCGGGATAATTTTATTGAAGTGCCTTTTGATCTGAGCCAGGTGCTGTTTATCACCACTGCCAATACTACGTCCACCATTCCGGCAGCACTGCTGGACCGGATGGAGGTGATTGAACTCTCCAGCTATACCGATGAAGAGAAGCTGATGATCGCAAAACACCATCTCCTGCCTAAGGAATTGAAAAAAATGGGGCTGAAAAAGAGCCAGGTGACGGTGTATGATAATGCTTGGCGGGAGATTATCGACGGCTATACCCGGGAGTCCGGCGTTCGGAATCTCCAGCGGGAGATCGCGACCCTCTGCCGGAAAGCCGCACTGAAATTTGCCACGGATGAAGACCTGAAGCGTGTTTCCGTGACCCCGGCCCGGGTTGAAGAGTATCTGGGTGTTCGGAAGTATCTGCCGGATGTGATGCCTGCGGAGAACCAGGTAGGAACCGTTACAGGTCTCGCCTGGACAGCCGTGGGCGGCGTTACACTGGAGGTCGAGGTCAATGTGGTTGAAGGCAGCGGTAAGCTGGAAATGACCGGTTCCCTGGGCGATGTGATGAAGGAATCCGTCCATGCTGCCATGAGCTATATTCGTTCCCGGGCGGTACAATACCATATCCCGGAGGATTTTTATAAGACCAAGGATATCCATGTGCATTTTCCCGAGGGAGCAGTGCCAAAGGACGGTCCGTCTGCTGGCATCACAGTATGCACAGCGCTGGTTTCAGCGCTGACAGGTGCCCCGGTGCGTCGGGATATTGCCATGACGGGTGAGATCTCCATTCGGGGGAATGTGATGGCGATTGGTGGCCTTAAGGAAAAAACTATGGCCGCGCTGCGCCATGGGGTGAAAACGGTCATTATTCCGGCAGATAACGAGAAGGATTTGGAAGAGATTGATCAGACCGTACGCAGCCGTTTGAATTTCATTACAGTAAAACATGCGGACGCAGTGCTGGAAGCGGCATTGGATTTTTCCAAATGCAAGCAGAAGAAAACAGAAATAGGCGCACCCAAGCTGGAGCTTCCGGTGCCGGAGCCCCGCAGCTCCCGGCGGCCCTTGCGGCAGTGAGGTGACTATGAATTATCAAAAGGTAGCATTTACGCTGTCGGCGGCAAACAGCAGCCAGTTTCCGCGGGACGGATATCCGCAGATCGCGTTTGCGGGAAAATCCAACGTAGGAAAATCCTCGGTGATCAACCGGGTCCTGCAGCGAAAGAATTTCGCCTATACGGGCTCCTCTCCGGGCAAGACCATTCATATCAATTATTTTTTGGTGGATGAAACTGCCTATCTGGTAGACCTGCCCGGCTATGGGTATGCCAAAGTATCCAAGCAGGAGAAGGCCCGTTGGTCCCGGCTGATGGAATCCTATTTCGCGGCGCAGGAACTGATTACTATGGGAATTCTCATCGTGGATGCCCGCCATGCGCCCACGCAGAATGATGTGACCATGGCCAGCTGGTTCCAGCAGA
>CABSAB010000321.1 GCA_902475515.1 uncultured Eubacteriales bacterium
TTATTCGTAGCTCTGCCAGGCGTTGTCGCCGGTGCTGGCCATTATCCTGGCCCTGCTCGCCATGGTAAAGAGCAAGGTGCTCCAGGCGGTCTTGAAGGTCTGGCTTTCGCTGTTCCGCGGTACACCGCTGATCGCCCAGCTGTTTTTATTTGTCTACGGCGTTTTTCCGCTGATCCCCGGAATCTCGGCCCTGGGACTGGAGGTCAAGGCGACCCTGTGTCTGGCGCTCTCCTTTTCCGCCTTTATGGCTGAGACTATTCGGGGCGCCATCCTGTCTGTGGACAAGGGACAGATGGAGGCCTGTATCACCTGCGGCATGACAGGGCTTCAGGGTTACCGGCATGTGGTGCTGCCCCAGGCATTCCGGCTGGCGATCCCCTCCCTTATGAACAATTTTATTGAGTGCTTCAAAGGCTCTGCCATGTGCTCCGTGGTGGGCGTTATGGACATGATGCTCCAGGCGAAGATGCTGGCCAACAAGTCTTATCGCTTTATGGAAGTCTATCTCTGTGTGCTTTTGCTCTACTGGGTCATCAACATGATTTTTGTGGCCATTCAAAAGGCCATTGAGCAGAAGGCCAGCGCCAAATACTGAGGAGGGTTTTCATGATCAAATACGAAAATATCCATAAGGTATTCGGTGATGTGGAGGTCTTAAAGGGCATTGATTTTGAGATCGGCACCGGTGAGGTGGTCTGCATCCTGGGCCCCTCGGGCTCCGGCAAGACCACACTGCTCCGCTGCACCAACTATCTGGAGGTCCCCACACTGGGCACTGTCACCATCGGAGACGTGTCCATTGACGCGAAGCAGCACACCAAAAAGGAGATCCAGGCCATCCGCAAGATGAGCACCATGGTCTTCCAGAATTACAACCTCTTCCGCAACAAATCCGCCCTGGAGAATGTAATGACCAGTCTCACGGTGGTACAGAAAAAATCCAAGGCCGAAGCCCGGGAGACTGCTGCGCACTATCTCAAGATGGTGGGCATGGCGGATCGTATGGACTACTTCCCTGCCCAGCTTTCGGGCGGCCAGCAGCAGCGGGTGGGCATCGCCCGTGCCTTGGCGCTGCAGCCCCACGCCATTTTGTTTGATGAGCCCACGGCGGCTCTTGACCCGGAGCTGGTGGGCGAGGTTTTGAATGTCATGAAAAACGTGGCAAAGACCGGCATTACCATGGCCGTCGTGACCCATGAGATCGGATTTGCCCGGGAGGTTGCCGACCGGGTGGTATTCATGGACGGCGGTGTGGTGGTGGAACAGGGCGTCCCCTCTGAGGTTCTGGACCATCCGCAAAATCCCAGAACACAGCAGTTTTTGCGGGCGGTTACCAACAAGGACGCCTAATTTATTCCATATGCGAACACAAGGGTACACCGAAACTTCGGTGTACCCTTCTTTTTACCATAACGGTCCCCTTGCCGTTTGCAGTCTGCGCAAAATCTCTATGGACAGCTCACGCTCCGAGCTGCTTCCTCCATCCAGCACACATCCATAGAACGGGATATGCCACATCCTGCAAGTCCTCCGGCAAATTGATAAAATACTCGCCCTGGCAATAGGCCGTGGCTGCCTTATACCAGTCATAGCCAATTCATGTGTCCACACTGTGTATATTCTCAAAAACCATGCGCAAAGTTCCTTAAAAAACCCGCTATTTCCGGCCTCCTTCCCCATATTTTCTAATGGACTTTGCAAATGCCCTATGCTATAATACAAGAAAAAATCTGTCACTTTTTCTGAGATGAAGGGGGCACCAAGATGCGTGCAGACCGGAAAAGCTTACTATATATTATTGCCGCGGCCGTTGTTGTTGTAATCCTTGCCATTGTCCTGGCCACTTGGCTGGGCTCCGGCAAATCGGGCGGGGACACCGCCGCATTGGACACCTCCCCGGGCGTGGATTACATCAAGGCGCTGGAGGCCAAAAGCCCTGAAAGCGTACAGCACACCCTCAAGCTCCAACGGGAGGAAAAGATCCGCGCCATGCGAGAGCAGCGTCTCCAGGAACTGGAGAGCGGCGAGATCTCCGTTTGGACCCTGTTTGAGGACTATGTGATCCTGGGGGATTCCCGGGCGGTGGGTTTTTACTACTATGAGTTCCTGCCCGAGGACCGGGTGCTGGCGGAGGCCGGCTCCACCATCTTAAAGCTGCAGGAACACATTCCGGATCTGGAAAAGCTGAACCCGTCCAATATTTTCCTGTGCTACGGGCTCAACGACGTATCCATTGGCATTTGGCCAACACCTGCGGACTATGCATCTGAATACCGGGATATCATCCGGGAAATTCAGCAAAAGCTGCCGGATGCCACCATCTACATCAGCTCGATTCTCCCGGCCCGGGACCCGGCCTTTGAACAGGCCTCTGAGTGGCGGGAGATCCCCAGCTACAGCGCCGCAGTCCGGGAAATGTGCACAGACATTGACCGGTGCTATTACGTGGACAACGATGCCATTGCCGCACAATATGCGGATCTGTGGGACGTGGACGGCATCCATGTGCAGCGTGCTTTCTACGACCATTGGGCGGCAAATCTCATTGCTGAGGTGTACAACGCCGGCCTGGTGGAAGAAATGAACGACGAAAACGAGTAAGTGAGGGGGCCCTATGACGATGGAAAAAGCAAAACTTCCCCTGTTGGAAGCAGGAAAGTGGCTCTCTCTGGTGCTGGTGCTGATATTTATTGCCAGCCTGCTGGTCTCCGGCAGAGCGAGTGCCGCCGCCTTTGAGCAGGTAGAGACGGCAGTGACCGACGCCGCCACACTGGACGGCATGTTCCTGGGCGATCATCAGATGATCAAACGGCTCTACGGCCTGGAACCCGGAGATTATGAGGGCATTATGCTCTATTACCCCACCACCAATATGGGAGCCGAGGAGATCCTGCTGGTCAAGCTGAAATCCGTGGATCAGCAGGACACTGTAAAAGCCGCCATCGACGCACGGCTCGCCACCCAGCTATCGAACTTCGACGGCTATGGCGTTGCC
>CABSAB010000322.1 GCA_902475515.1 uncultured Eubacteriales bacterium
TGAACTCCCGGGACCTGTGCATGATTGACCGCACAGGCCCCGTGGTTGGCGTCCCGCCCGGCTAAATAGTTACTCAGCAGGCACCGTCCGGAGAAGCTCACGCACATGGCCCCGTGTACAAAGGCCTCTAATTCCAGTTCCTTCGGAATATTCTCCCGAATTTCCCGGATCTCCGCAAAGCTGAGCTCCCTGGCCAGCACCACCCGGGTGGCCCCCAGCTCATACCAGGCTCTGGCTGTATCGGCAGACACTACCCCCATCTGGGTAGAGATGTGCCGCTCCACCTTGGGGGCATATTTCTCCGCCGCTTTAAACACCCCCAGGTCTCCCAGGATGAACGCATCCACCCCGGCATCCTGACACAGTTCAAAAAATGGCGGCATTTCACAGATCTCGCCTGTCCTTGCGAGCACATTGGCCGTTACATAGACCTTCACATCCCGGCTGTGGCAGAAGCGCACCGCTTCCACCAATTCCTCGTCGGAGAAATTCCCGCACTTGGCCCGCATCCCGTAGGATTTCCCGGCCAGATATACCGCGTCCGCCCCGAAGCGCACCGCCATCTGCAGCCGCTCCGGGTCTCCCGCCGGGCACAAAAGCTCCGGTTTAACCATTTTCTTCGCCCTCAGGGGAGGTCTCTCCATCTTCAGGAACCGCTTCCCCTTCGGGATCCGCCTCACCCGCCGCAGGGTCCTCCTGGGCAGCATCTCCGGTGTCATCCTGCTCCTCCGGCTCCTCGCCCCGCAGGAACTCCTGCTGCTGCATATGGGTCTCAAAGAACCGGTGGCTCCGCCCATCCAGGGCATAGAAAAAGAAATCCGTGTCCTCGGGATACAGCGCCGCCATGATACTGCTCAGGCCCGGGTTTGCAATGGGTCCGGGCGGCAATCCCTTGTATTTGTAGGTGTTATAGGGATTATCCACCGCCAGGTCGTTGGCGGTTAATTGCTCCTTGTGCTCTCCCAGAGCGTATTCCACCGAAGCGTCGATCTGTAAAAGCTCATGAACGTGGGTAGTCAGCCGGTTGTAGATCACCGAGGCGATCAGCGACCGCTCCTGGTCGGAGCCGGCTTCCTTCTCAATGAGGGATGCCACCGTCAGGACCTTGTAAATATCCATCTCCGCGCCGTCGATCTCCTCCTGGGTAAAGGTCCCTTCCTCCGTCATCCGCTGGCGGATATCGGCATTCAGCTCCGAAACAGCCCCCAGCAGCTCGTCGCTCAGGTGCCCCTCAAAGTTGCTGAGGAACTTATTGATGACCCGCACCGCGTCGTCATCCACATAGAAGTCATAGGTGTCCGGGAACAGGAAACCCTCCAGCCGGTTCCTTGCGCCGTAGGGCCGGGATGCCAGGAACTCATACTCGAAATCATAGTTTGCCGCCGTGTCCTCCAGATCCGCCCGGGTACACACGTCGTTATCCGCCAGCATGGCAAAGATCTGGTCGCAGGTGTAGCCCTCCGGGAAGGTCAGTGTCACCGTCTTCCGGGTCTCACTGGCCGCCGCCAGGCCGTTCACCAGAGCGTGATAGTCAAACTGCTGGTTCAGTTCAAAGGTACCCGTGCTGAACTTCTCCTCCGCATGGCTGATCTTGCCGTAGAGCTTAAACAGAAACTTGTAGCGGATCAGCCCATGATCCTTGAGATTCTGGGCCACATCCTCCAGATTGTCCCCCTCGCTGATGACAATGGGCACCACGTTGTCGGACTTGGTCAGGGCCAGTACATCGTCCGCCACAAACCATACCATCACCGCCAGCACCGCCGAGATCAGCAGCACCACCAACATGTAAAGGGCCGTATGCTTTACGGTTTTCTGAGGTTCTTCCTGATCCTCATAGTAATAATCATCCTCATAATAGCCCTCGTCCTCGTAGTAATCATCATCCTCGTAGACGACATCATCGGTCGCCTGGGGCTCCTGGCTCTCATCCATGCCGTAATCCAGCTCCAGGTCGTAGTCATTCATTCCCTCATCCCGGGAACTCTGCCCTTTTCCGAACATATCTCGCCCTCCATTTCGCATAGAATCGCTCTTTTGTCGGTGAGCACCGCATCCACAAACCGGTCGTGTTCCTCCACGGGGATCTCCTCCAGCACTCTGCTTTCATAGCAGATACCCACGGTCTTTCCCCGGAAATACTCCAGGAACCGGTCATAATATCCCTTTCCACGTCCCAGCCTTGCGCCCTTAGGCGAAAAGGCCATACCCGGGACCAATATCAGCTCCAGGTCCTTTGGCGCCACCGCGGTCAGTGTTTCCGGCGGCTCCAAAATTCCAAAGCTCCCTGTTTCCAGGTCAGCCAGCGCCGTGACGATCCGGGCCGTCATGGTCCCATCCGCCTCACACCGGGGCAGCAGCAGCCCTTTCCCCATGCTCAGGCACGCCTCCAGCACAGGCCTCAGATCCGGCTCCGGCGGAATGGCCATGTAGCCCATCACCGTCTTTGCCCGAAGGAACCAGGGGTGCGCCAGAAGCCTCCGGCACAGCGCCGCCGTGTCTCCCGTGCATGCCTCACGCCGAAGCTTCTGCCGAAGGAGCCGCTTATCTTCGCTCATACACCATGTATCCGGCGATCTCATCCGGGGAAAATTCTCCCTTCAGCATTCCTGCCAGGGTAAGCCCGAACTCAATCGCCGCCCCCGGCGCCCGGCCCGTGATGATGTTCCCATCCACCACAGCCTCCTTGTCCGGATGCACGATGGCCTTGCCCATCTCTTTCTCGCAGCCGGGATAGCACACCGCGTGCCGCCCGTCCAGCAATCCCCGTTTCCCAAGGATCGTCGGGGCCGCGCAGATGGCCGCCACATATTTGTCGTGCTCCAGGGCATAGATGATGGCCTTTACCGCCTCGTCGCTTCCCTCAATGGACTCCACGCCCCCCAGTCCCCCGGGCAGCACCAGCATGTCCATCTCCGAAAGCGCCATCTCGGAAGCCGTGATATCCGCCTGCACCGAGATGCCGTGGGCGCCCTCCACG
>CABSAB010000323.1 GCA_902475515.1 uncultured Eubacteriales bacterium
GAATGTCGTTTCCCTCCTCCACGATATAGCCGCCATCCATGAAGATCACACGGTCTGCCACTTCCCGGGCAAAGCCGATCTCATGAGTGACGATGACCATGGTCATGCCATCAGCAGCCAGCTGCTTCATGACATTCAGCACCTCGCCCACCATCTCAGGGTCCAGGGCGGAGGTAGGCTCGTCGAAGAGCATGATATCCGGGTGCATACACAGGGCACGGGCAATGGCCACACGCTGCTTCTGGCCGCCGGAGAGCTGGGCCGGGTAGGCGTCTATCTTGTCCGAAAGCCCCACCTTGTCCAGCATTTGCAGTGCCTGCTCACGTGCCTGTTCCTTGTTGGCCTTTTTCAGGTCCACCGGGGCCAGCATCAGGTTCCGCATAACGCTGAGGTTGTTGAACAGGTTGAAGTGCTGGAACACCATGCCGATGTTCTCACGGGCCTTGTTGATGTCGATCTTCTTGTCGGAGATGTTGTTGCCATCCACAATGACTTCGCCGTCCGTGATATCCTCCAGCCGGTTCAGGCACCGGAGAAAGGTGGACTTTCCGCTACCGGAGGGGCCGATGATGACCACGACCTCGCCCTCATAGATATCATTTGAGATATCCTTAAGGACCTCCAGCTTGCCGAAGTTTTTCCGCAGGTGGGACACATGGATCTTTATGTTGTTCTTATTCACGGCCACGGGCCAGCCTCCTCTCAAGCCACTTTGCGATCACGGACAGGATCGTGATGATGATCAAATACATCAATCCCACGATGGCCCAGGTCTGAAAGGACATAAACGTATTGGCCACCACATTCTTGGCCGTATTCACCAGTTCCGGGAATCCAATAACCGATAGAATGGAGGTATCCTTCAGGGTGATAATAAACTGGTTGACGATGGTGGGGATCATGGTGCGGATCGCCTGGGGCAGCACTACACGCTGCATACCGCGCCAGTATGGAAGTCCCAGACTCCTGGCTGCCTCCATCTGCCCCTTATCCACCGACTGAATGCCGGCACGGATGATCTCCGCCATATAGGCTCCGCAGTTCAGCGCCAGACAGATGGTACCCGCCTGCAATGCCGAAAGCGTGACCTGCATCCCCAGCATATTGTTACAGGCATAGGGCACGCCGAAGAACACAAACATTGCCAGTACGATCATCGGCACACCGCGGATCACATTCACATATACGAGCTGGATCGCGTTGCAGACCTTGTTTTTTACAACACCCAGAAGGCCGAATACCAATCCCAGCAGTGTGCCGAAAAATAACCCGCACAGCGCCAATATCAGCGTATGGCCCATCGCCTGCAGCAACAGCGTCCCATAAACCGTTATAATGCGAATCATATGGACAGGGCTCCTTTCAAAAAGGCGGGGCACCGGTTTCAGTGCCCCGCCCGCCTATGTGTGCTGAAACGGGATCAGCCCAGATACTTGGCAAGGATCTCGTCGTACTTGCCGTTCTCCTTGATGTTCTTGAGGCCAGCATTAAACATATCAAGCAGTTCCTGATTCGCCTCATTGAAAATGGCAAAGCCGTAGGGAGCACCCTCGTTCTCGGAGCCCTCCACGATCTTCAGTGCAAGACCGCCATCCTTAATGGAGGACGCCATGATGGGGGTGTCCTCAAAGCAGGCCGCGGCCTGGCCGCCGGCAACCGCCTGATACATATTGGGGCTATCCTCGAAAGTGGTGATCTCAAAGCCATACTCATCCTTCAGGCTCTCAGCATAGCTGGCGCCCTCGGTGCCGACCTTGACTGCAACAGTCTTGCCGCTGAGATCTGCAAAGGAAGCAATGTCGGAATTCTCAGCCACAGCCATGCACTGGGTGGCTGTATAGTAGCCGTCAGAGAACAGCCAGCCCTCGTTCTTCCGCTTATCAGTAATGGAGGCGCCGGCAATCATGCCATCGGCCTGGCCGGACTGGCAGGCCGCAATGGCGGCGTCAAAGCCAAGGCTTTGCATCTCATACTGGAAGCCCTGATCCTCCGCAACAGCCGCCACAATGTCCACATCGATACCCACGAAAGCGCCGTTCTCGTCGGTGTACTCAAAGGGCTTAAACACGGTGTCGGTGGCAATGACCCACGTCTTATCACTGCTGGCTGCAGGCGCCGCAGCGGCGGAATCCTCTGCCGCATTGTCCGCAGGTGCAGCCGTCTCCGCAGCGCTCTGTACGCTCTCAGCGGCGCTGCCGCTGGTGCCGCAGCCAGCCAGAATACCGGCCATCATGCCCAGAGCGAGCAGAAGTGCAAGTAATTTCTTCATAAATGATCGTTCCCTTCTTACATTTTTTGCAGGAATCGGCGTAATATCTTTCAGCCGCCAAACCTCATATAGATTATTATAATTTCATTTGCGCCTCTAGTCAAGAAAAATATATGCAATCTTTCCAAGTATTTTTTCAAAAAAACCGTATATCCATGCAAAAATGACGTTCGGAGTGATTTTCCTTCGGATTTTGAAGAATTTTTTTCCAAGCTTTCATGCAGGAGGGTTGGCTCTCTTTTTTTCATGCGTGACGCATAGAAAAACTCCCGGTTTCGAACCATGGTCCGAAACCGGGAGGGATGCTATTCTTTTATCCCGCTACATACGCATCGTATGCTTCCTGATAGATCTCAATGCACCGCTCGATATCCATGCTCTTGAGCTTTTCCACAAAGTCCGCCTCGAAGGTGTCGAAGTTGGCCGTGCCGGTCACATAGGCAACGGTCATCTCGTCCATAAAGGTCTCGATGTCGGACATGATGTCATTGTACTCGTCATTCTCCGCCTTCAGGGTTACCTTGGCGGGCATCACATGGCTGTAATCCAGGTTTGCATCGGTCCAGTCACTCCAGGAATCCAGCTGCTCCTGGGTATAGGTGCCGGTACCGCGCATGGGATCCACCACGGTGGGGCCTGCATCCATCACATAGATGAACACTGCGGTCCGGTAATCGTAGGTGGGATTGTTGT
>CABSAB010000324.1 GCA_902475515.1 uncultured Eubacteriales bacterium
GTGGCCCGGCCCCGGTTGATGACAAAGCCGGCAAGGGAAGATGATATGCGCTTTTTGATCGTAACGGGCCAGTCCGGCGCGGGCAAGAGCCGCACCGCCTCCACCCTGGAGGACCTGGGCTACTATTGCGTGGACAACCTGCCCCCGGAGCTGATCCAGCAGTTTGCGGAGGTCTGCCTTGCCACCACCGGCCGCTTTGAGCGGGTGGCCCTGGTCAGTGATGTGCGGGCCGGGCAGAATTTTGAGGGGCTGACCAATAGCCTCGACGCTCTGGACGCCATGGGCTGCGAATATTCCATCGTCTATGTGGAGGCGGAGCCTGAGGTCATCATCAAGCGCTATAAGGAGACCCGCCGCACCCATCCCCTGAGCCGGGACGGCACGCCCCTGACCGAGGCGGTGCAGAAGGAGAAGCAGTTGCTCGCCACTGTCCGGGAGCGGGCGGATTTCATCATCAATACCACCTCGCTTTCCACCGGGCGGCTCCGCAGCGAGCTGATCCGCCTGTTCGAGGGGGACCAGCCCAAGCGGGCTATGGTGGTGAACATCATCTCCTTCGGCTTTAAATACGGCCTGCCGGTGGACGCGGACCTGGTGTTCGACGTGCGGTTTTTGCCAAACCCCTACTATATTGCCGAACTGCGGGCCAAAAGCGGCCTGACGCCGGAGGTCCGGGATTTCATCTTCAACTATCAGCAGACCCGGGACTACCTCCAGAAGCTGGAGGACCTGCTGTCCTTCTCCCTGCCCCTTTATTTTGAGGAGGGCAAGACCTCGCTGATCATTGCCGTGGGCTGCACCGGCGGACGGCACCGGTCTGTGGCCGTGGCCAAGGAGATCGGCGAGCATGTGGCCAAGCGCGGCTATCCCACTGTGGTCAACCACCGGGATATGGGCCGCGGCGGCTGAGGCGGGAGAGAGCGATATGGATGAACAGATCAGACTTTATTCCCCCGGCGGTGCGCCGCGGATCGTAGCCATTGGCGGCGGCCATGGCCTTTCCACCATGCTTCGTGGGCTCAAGCGCTACAGCCGGGATATCAGCGCCATTGTCACCACCGCCGACGACGGCGGCGGCAGCGGTATGCTCCGGCAGGATCTGGGTATGCTTCCGCCGGGAGATGCCCGGGACTGCGTTATGGCACTGGCCAACACCGAACCGGTGCTGGAGCAGCTGATGAACTACCGCTTTGCCGAGGGCAGCCTAGCCGGACAGAACTTCGGCAACCTCTTTTTGGCGGCCCTTAACGGCATCTGCGGCTCCTTTGGGGAGGCCGTCAAGCGCATGGGCGAGGTCCTGGCCATCACCGGAAAGGTCCTGCCTGTTACGGAGGAGAATATCCACCTACAGGCCCAGTTTGAGGACGGCTCCACCATTCTGGGGGAGAGCGCCATTTTTTATCATAAGAAGCAGACCCATAAGCGCATTCGCCGGGTGGTGCTGATGCCCCAGCATCCCGATGCCTTTCCCGAGGCCCTGGAGGCCATCGCCCGGGCGGACCTGATCCTCATTGGACCCGGGAGCCTGTATACCAGCATTATCCCGAATTTCCTGGTCAGCGGCATCACCGAGGCCGTCCAGAAGGCCCGGGGCTATAAGCTGATGATCATGAACCTCATGACCCAGGAGGGGGAGACCGAGGGCTACGGCGCCGCGGATCATCTCCAGGCGCTGCTGCGCCATGGGGCCGAGGGCATGGTGGATGGCTGCCTGGCCAATTCCGCCCCCGTGCCGGAGCATCTGCGGGAGGAGTACCAGCGGGCCGGAGCGGAGGTCATACGGGTGGACCGGGAGGCTGTGGAGGCCCTGGGCGCAAAGCTCTTTACCGCGCCGATGCTGTCGGCCCACAGTGAGTATGCCCGCCACGATCCCCAACTTTTGGCGGACGCCATTATGGATCTGTGGCGGCAATACGGCCGGGGCCGGCATTTTGGCCCGGCTGTTTATTGAGGACGATCGTAAGAGAATTTCTGTAGCGACAGGAGGTGGAGACCGTGTCCTACGCATCGGAGGTGCGGGAGGAGCTGTGCCGGAGCATCCCGGAAAAGCAGTGCTGCCGTCTGGCGGAGTGCTATGGGATCTTATTGTACTGTAATACCTTCACCCGGCGGGAGATTCGCGTGGTCACGGAGCACCGGAGCTTTGCCGAGCGCCTGCCCAGGCTGTTCCGGCGGACCTTTGGCGTGGATTTTGACCAGTTTCCGTCTCTGGAGCAGCCAGGGAAGCTCAGCTTTGTGGTGGACGATCCCGAGAAGCTTTCGCGGATCTTCGCCGCCTATGATCTGGAGCTTCAGACTATGGCCCTGCAGATCAATCTCGGCGTACTGGAGGAGCCATGCTGCAAGCGGAGCTTCCTGCGGGGAGCGTTTTTGGCCGGGGGCAGCGTCACCGATCCGGATAAGCGCTATCACCTGGAGCTGGTGACGGCCCACCGGAAGGTCAGCGACGGAGCGCACAGCCTGCTGTATGAGCTGGATCTGGAGCCCAAGGATGCGAGCCGCGCCGGCAGCAGCATCCTCTATTTCAAGCAGAGCGATCAGATCGTGGATTTCATCACCATGATTGGCGCACCGGTGAGCGCCATGAAGATCATTCAGGCCAAGATGGAAAAGGAACTGCGCAACCGGGCCAACCGGCGGGTCAACTGCGACACCGCCAACCTGGGCAAGGCGGTGGACGCTGCCCAGGAGCAGCTGGCGGCCATCCGCCGGCTCCGGGCCCAGGGGCGGTTTGAATCTCTGCCGGAGAAGCTCAAGGCGGCGGCGCTGCTGCGGGAGGAGAGCCCTGAGGCGACCCTCACAGAACTGGCGGCGTGTGTGGACCCGCCGGTGAGCAAACCCGCCATGAGCCACCGGATGCAGCGGCTGATTCAGCTGAGCCGGGAGGAGTAAGAGAAGAAAAGAGGAGGAAACAGCGATGCTGGAGCGATCCTGCGGTGCCGTTGTGGTGACCACCAA
>CABSAB010000325.1 GCA_902475515.1 uncultured Eubacteriales bacterium
CCCCGCGGAGCGGCGGGCCGCCATGTGTGTGGTGGTGCGGGACGGATGGATCGTGTATCTCAATCAGGAGAGCACCACCATTCCGGATTATCCCTTTTCGCCCTGGAAGAACGAAGCGTGGGATGTGCCCACGCTGAAGTCCGGCATTTATGACTTTGACACGGTGAACCACAACTGGCAGTATGCGGCGCTCCGTGTGCTGGATGACCAGGTGGTCCGGTTCCATACGGCCGGGGAGTTCTATGATGCCGTGTCCAACCGGCAGAGTATTCAAATCCACCGGCGGGTCCAGGACGAAATCTCTCCGGCGGATGAGGCCTGGGGCAGCTCTGTGGGCTGCCTGCTGGTGGGTGATGCCAGCACGGCGGCGGATGCGTCCTATGCGGAGTTCATCCAGGCGGTGGGGCTGGTCCCCGACGGCACCAGGGGAAACAGCCGCTATCAGACCAAGGTCTGGGGCACGGTGGTCGTGGACCGGAGCTTCGGGGCGGACTACCTGCGGGCGGTGGGATATCCCGATGAGGCCCTGGAGCGGATCGGATAGCAAAACCGGGTCCCTAAGGACGGAAAACAGATATGCCCTGAGGCAGCATGCCTCGGGGCGTTTTTTGTGCGCCGGGAGATTTTTAAAAAATTTTCCGCGCGGTGCAATTTTTTCGGAGAAAGCAGCGTCTTTTTGTATGACAGCTGTTAGTGCGTTGAGAGGATGTGAGGAGATGACGGACGAGCAATTGCTGTGGAGATTGCAGGCCCAGCAGCAGGGGGCGTTGGCGGAACTCATGGGAAAATACCACCGGTATGTATACACGGTGATCGCCAATGTCCTGGGCGGCGCCGGCGGTCCGGAGGATGTGGAGGAGCTGACGCAGGATGCGTTTTATGCCGTATGGACCCATGCGGAGGCCATACAGGGAAAGAAGCTCCGGGCATACCTATGCACCACGGCCCGCAATAAGGCCAAATCCTGGCTGCGGGGACGAAAGGAGATTCCCATGGCCCTGGACGCCATCGAGATTCCGGACCCGGACGGGTCGTTGGATGAATTGGCCCAGCGGGAGGAGCTGTGCCGCCAGGTACGCCGGGCCGTTGACAAGATGCGGCCCAGGGACCGGGAGATCTTCCTCCGGCACTATTTTTATCTCCAGACAGCGGAGGAGATCGCCGCGCGGATGGACATTCCGAAAAATACGGTGTTGTCCCGCCTGTATCGCGGGAGAAAGAGCTTGCAGAAAACCTTGAGCAAGGAGGTATCAGCTTGAAGATTCGGATCATAGATTTGATGGATTATTATTACGGGGACCATGCAAAGCCCGACATGGCGGCAATCCCCGGTGAAGCATCCGGAGCGCCCCGGAAGCAGCAGGGCGACGTTGTGAAGATGGGCCGCAGACAGCGTCCCCTGCTGGTGGCGGCGGCCCTGCTGCTGGTGGTGACCGGCGGCGTGGCGCTGCGGCTGGGCCTTGGGCACAGCCCGGAGGGTCAGGCCATGAACGAGGGAAACAGCGTGGTGGAAAACATCCAGGAGACCATGGCGCCGGAGCTGCCCGCGGTAGTTCCGGAGAGCGGCGTGGAGACGGAGGGGGCAGTCCTGCAGACGCCATCCGATCTGCTGCAGCCCAGCGTGCTGGAGGGCCAGTGGACTTATGAGGAAAATATGTACTGCGAGGGCAATCTGTTTGTGCTCGGCGGCAGCTTTTACACCATGACTGACAATGGGCCGGAGTCCATTGAAATGCAGAACCTGAACACCACGGTGGACTTCCATGGCACTTGGGAGGTGGACATTGACTACGCCGTGATCGATGGGGAACTGGTGTTCCGCAACAACACGGACAAAAATGACTATACCATTGTGAATGGCGAGAAGATGACTCCCTTTGAGTATGAGGAATGGGAATGGGAGCAGATGGGCGTGTCCGAGGATGTGCCGATCTTGGAGCGTCCGGTGGTGGACACGAGCGAGGTGGAATGGATCACCCCCCAGGTGGCCATTGCCTGGCTGTTGGAGGGCAGTGCCGACACGGTGATGCTGACCGTCCGCCGGACGGACATCGACTATATGGATAATACGCGCTATCCGTTCTTCTACAATATTTTTACCGGGGAGATCACAGACCCCCTGGCGAATGTGCCGGGGCTGCTTGACCATGGGCAATTCGGGGGTGTGATCTTCAACAGCGCCCTGACCCGGGCCATGGTGGACCTGTGGGGTGTGCCCTACAGCGACGGGTCCGTAGGAAACCGTACCTATGTCTGCGACCTGGTGACCGGGGAGATGGAGCCGGTCACCGACCTGCTGGAGCCGCTCCTGCCGGATTCCGGGGTAGAGGGAACAAGCTGGTATGAAAATGGCCTCTACAACGCCTGGGTGGATGATGACGCATTCGTGTTCCACATGATCGAGTCCATTCCCCAGGGAAATGTGGAGGAAATGACCGATGAGGAGATCCTGGAAAAGGACCCCTGGGAGCGGAACATCTGGCAGTTTGTCTACAATGTGGCGGAGGGAACGCTGCGCTACAGCGAGAAACAAGTGGGATCGGATACATTTACCCTGCGAAAAGGAAACGGAGATTATAATGTACGGTATCTGCTGAACCATGATTATGAGAACGCCCGGTACGGGATCGTAGATACCGCCACCGGGGAATCCTACACGCTGGATATTCCCACGGGGGACTACGGTGGAAACGGCTATGACCTGTCCGAGCATCAGTATCTGCTTCGGAGCGGAGCGAGCTATTACCTGGTGGATACGACGCAGATGGGCTATGTGGACCTGGGGGCATATTTCGCGCTGCCCGAGCAGGAGATCACCGATATACGGATGTTGACGGACGGCTGGGTCTGCCTGATCGCCGCCGACAAGCTTTACTTCTACAAGGTCCCGGCGGACATCTCCATGACGCCCTGGACGAAAGACTGACCCGCAAGCGCAAAACAGCGGACCAGTACAT
>CABSAB010000326.1 GCA_902475515.1 uncultured Eubacteriales bacterium
ACTTCAAGGGAAAACGCGTTTGTGTCATCCCACGGCCGTTTCCGTTTTCACCTCCACGCCGGTGGAGAGGATGCAGTCGATATCCTCCTGGAGCCGCTGCCGGGGCAGGCGGTAGCCGGGGATGCCATAACGGAGCATGCCGCCCAGGTGCTTACGCTTTTCAAAGACGGTACACTGGTGGCCCATAAGCTGTAAGTAGTAGGCCGCGGACAGGCCCGAGGCCTGCCCCGGCAGCGGCTCCAGGAGGCCGCCGCAAGCTTCAGGCCCCGGATATTGATGGGGGCATCCAGCAGCGTTCTGCGGCAGCGGCTCTCGCAGGGGTGCTCGCAGATCATGGCGCAGGCCGTGGGGAAGGGATTATCCTTCCGGATCAGGCGCACAGCATCGGCATAGCTCCCCTGCTCCACCAGGGCCACATAGCCGGGGATATCCACCCCGGCGGGACAGTTGGCCACACAGGGGATGGATTGGGTGATCTTACTGGAACAGCGGTGGTGCTCCACATGCTCCACAAAGTCCTCATAGCAGCCCTCCAGGCACCGGAGGACCATGCGCGCGGTCTCCACGCCCAGGGCACAGTCGGAAGAATCCCGCACGGTGGCGGCAGTATTCTTGATATTTTCCAGGGTATCCATGGTAGCCCGGTTCTCCAGCACATCGTCCAGCATATTGTCGATCTGCTTGAGGCCGATGCGGCAGGGCACACATTTGCCGCAGGTCTGGGCACGGCACATCTTTAAAAACGCCGCGCACAGGTCCACTGGACAGATGCCCGGTGGGCTGGCGATGATCCGCCGCTCCATATCCGTATACAGGCCCTCCACGGTGGTCTGGGCACGGCTTTGTGACATGATGGTCAGTCTGCTCATGTGGCATGATCTCCTTTGTTACCCGGGACAGGGTCCGGGTATGGTTGGTTATACTATAGCATATACCCCGCCGCTTTACACTGTCATATTTTCCAAGAAAGCAACGCTTCCTTGTTTGATTTGTCAGATTTCGCGGGAGATTTCACCATATAAGGGGGCCTTTGGTCCACGGCACCCCTATATTTTGTAACTTCCTGATACCTTTTTGAGATGTTCCCCTTGAATGGAGGAGGCGGATATGGTATGATATTGTCACATATTGACGAAATGAGGTATATCGCCTTGAATTATGCTGAACAGATTTTGACAGAAGTACGCCGCGCTATCGTGGGCAAGGACGACATGATCCTAAAGACCTTCCTGACCATGCTGGCGGGAGGGCATCTGCTGCTGGAGGACAAGCCGGGCGTGGGCAAGACTACGCTGGCCCTGGCATTCTCCCGGGCACTCCAGCTGGATTACAAGCGTATGCAGTTTACCCCCGACGTCATGCCCACCGACGTGACCGGTTTTACCATTTATAATAAGAACACCGGCACCACGGAATACCAGAAGGGCGCGATCCTGTGCAACCTGTTTCTGGCGGATGAGCTGAACCGTGCCTCCAGCCGGACCCAGGCGGCACTGCTGGAGGCTATGGAGGAGGGCCAGGTGACCGTGGACGGCGAAACCCATGCCCTGCCCCGGCCGTTTATGGTCATTGCAGCCCAGAATCCTTACGGCTCCTCGGGCACCCAGCTGCTGCCGGATTCCCAGATGGACCGGTTCATGGTGCGGCTTTCCATGGGCTATCCTGCCCCGGAGAGTGAGCTGGAGCTCCTGCGGCGGAAGCAGGACGGCAATCCTCTGGAGACCATCAGCGCAGTGGCGGATCAGAGCACCCTGGTGGCCATCCAGCTCCAGGTGGCGAATACCTACGCCTCCGACGACATCTTCAAATACATCGTGCGGCTGACCACGGCTACCCGGAACCACGCGGACCTGCGGCAGGGAGCATCTCCCCGGGCCTCGGTGGCGCTGGCATCCATGGCACGGGCCGTGGCGTGGATCCAGGGACGGGACTATGTGATCCCCTCGGATGTGCAGTTCATTTTTGCCGACACGGTGGCCCACCGGCTGCTGCTGACCCGCCAGGCGGAGCAGGAGCAGAAGACCGCACGGGATATCTGCACGGCGATCCTTCATAAGGTTCCCGCCCCCAAAGTCAAGTAAGAAACTATGCTGAGAAACAGAATCATTTATCTGATGGTGCTGGTGCTGCTGGCGCTGTTCCGCATTGCCTACACGGGCTATGCAGCGGGACTGATGCTGGTGCTGACGCTGATCCTGCCCATTTTCTCATGGCTCATCAGCCTGCCGGGGGCATTGTGCACCTATATTACGCTGGCGGTGCCGGATCAGGTGATCCGCGGCAGCGACGCGTCGGTGACGCTGAACCTGCGGCAGAGCCGGTTCTTTGCCACGGGCACGGTGCGGGGCAAGCTGAGAATGCACTGCGGCGTCACGGGGACCACCTCCTACACCAGGCTGAAGGGCATATACGGGGGATTTCCCATCGATACGTCCCACTGCTGCGTATTTGAGCTGAGCCTGAAGCGGTTCCGGGTGATGGACCTCCTGGGGCTGCTGCCCATGCCCACCCATCAGCCGGCCATGAGCGAGGTGACAGTGCTCCCCTTCCCCGAGGAGCCGCCGGAGCATCCGGATTGGACGGCGGGGGCCACACTGGTGGCAAAGCCCTTCTCCGGGGCGGAAAATCCCTACGACCTGCGGGAATACCGCACCGGCGACACCCTGCGGGCCATCCACTGGAAAAAAAGCGCGGCTCTGAATAAGACCGTGGTCCGGGACACTCTGGAACCCGCGGTGCGGGTGGCCACCATCTGGCTGGATTGGCCCGCCAATCCCCATGGACGTGACGTGGCACTGGATCAGCTTTCCTGGTGCTTGATCTATCTAAAGCAGAACAACGCGGGCCTGCTCTTAAAATGGCTGGACAAAAACGGCCGGGAGCAGAGCCTTTATGCCCCGGCCGGTGAGGTAGACGGGATCATGCCCCGGATGCTCCGGCAGCCGGCCGGACG
>CABSAB010000327.1 GCA_902475515.1 uncultured Eubacteriales bacterium
CAGGATAAGATTGATAGTTCGTCAGCGGCGAGAGGAACTGGGCCAGGGGCACCGAATGGCCGAAGTGCAGCAGCACTCCGTCAAAGCCGCACTCCACCAGCGCCGCGCAGGCCTTTGCGATGTTGTGCTTGGTCTCCTCCATGACCTCCTTCGGCACTTCCTTGCCGATGGGGGGCGACCCCATGATGCAGTTGCCGTCGGAGCAGGTGTAGATCCCCGGGAAGAAGCCGATCAGCTCCATGCCCGCCCGGGCCCCGTGGAAGTGGATGCGCTCGGCCAGGTGGGCCAGCTTGTGCTTGTGGTTGTGTGCCTCCGTGTCCCAGTTGGTGTGCTCGCCGTCGTCCACCACGTCGCAGTACTTCACGCCCGCGCAGTAGACCATGGCCGCGCCGGTCTTGGCCCGCTGCTCAAAGAACGCAATGCTGTCCTCGGTGGGGTACAGCGTCCCGTCGTTGGCTGAGTGGATGGTGGAGGGAGCCAGAATGATGCGGTTCCGCATCAGATTTCCGGAAACCCGCAGGGGCTCCATCACATGTGGATATCTTTGATTCATGATTTATCACCTCTTGCTATTCATTATAAAGCACTCCCCGTTTCTGTCAATGTTTCGACCCGGTGGGTTTGTGCGCTTTTCCGGCCATTTGTCCTTGCGCGAAAAAACGGGAGCCACCGCGTCTTTGCGGCCGCTCCCGTTCATGATGGAATATTGTGTCACGCCGCCGGAGCCTGAGAAGGCTGCGGTGTCTCCGAGGGGCTTGGTGTATCAGGGGCGTCGGGTGTATCCGGCGTATCGGGTTTTTCCGGTACATCCGGCTTTTTGGCCTCTTCCTCGGCCTTTTCCAGATACCGCACCAGGCGCATCAGGATGGTGGTGCCCTCACTGCGGCGGATGGTGTCCCCGGGCCGCAGCTTTCCGGTCTCCTTGTCGCCAAAAATCAGCGCCATGGTCACAGCCCGCTGGGTGGGCTCCACGGCCCAGGAGGCCAGTTGGTCCTTGTCGGGGAATGTCAGCGTTCCCTGATCTGCCACATACTCGCTCTTGCAGTTTGCCACATACCGGGCCGCCATGGCGATGAACTCCTGACGGGTGATCTTTCCCTCGGGGTCAAAGGTTTTTTCGTCCCGTCCGGTGACAATGCCCTTGTCCTTTGCCCAGTTCACCGCGCCCTTGTACCAATCCTGCGTACAGTCGCTAAAGCCGCTGGCCGGGGAGTTGCTGGTATCCGCTTTGTCCAGCCGGGCAAGCATCACCACCGCCTGGGCACGGGTAAAGTCATTGTCCGCTCCAAAGGTCAGCGTGGTCATGCCGTTGACGATGCCCTTTTCCGCCGCCTCCATCACGTCCTCGCGATACCAGGCCTCTTCCGTCACATCATAGAACTTATCGCCCTCAAACATGGCGTAGACCTTCAGATCCCAGGATGCCGTAAAGGGCAGCACCAGCTCCTTGCTGATGAGCTTTTCATTGTCGCCGTACCAGCCATCGAACTGCTTTCCGCTCTTGGGCTCCGCCGTCAGCGTCACCGTGGAGCGCAGGTCATGCTTTCCTGCGCCCTTCACTGTGCCGGACCGGGATGCCACCGCTGTGATCGTGACTCCCGCGTTCACCGGCAGCAGGCTGGCGTCCCGGTTGGTGTTCACCGTGTCGCCGCGGTACCGGTAGCTCTTGCTGCCGGCAATGCCGAAATAATAGCCGTTGCGGCTGTAGTACTGCCAGTTCCGGGCGTCCCGCTGGGGATCAAAAATGTACCGGCTTCCGCCCAGCACCAGCTCCGACCAGCCGTGATGGCCCGCACCGTTGGACACATCCTCAAAGGTGAAGATACCCGTGTGTACATAGGCCTCAATGCCCACATACCGGGCGATCACCGCGAAGGCGATGGCATAGTCATAGCAGACGCCCCGCTTGGCCGTCAGAATGTGATAGGTCCGGTTTGCCATGTCGTCGGGGATGGTCTTTTTCAGTCCATCGTGGGTCATGGTCTTCAGATAGTTGTAGCCCGTTACGCTGTTGTAGCTGGCAACGGACGCCGCGGTGTAGCTGTAGCCCTCCCAGCTGTAGCTGACGTTCTTCACCAGCCAGTCATACATATATCTCAGCTTGCTGTATGTATCGCTGCCGCCGCTTTTGAGCATGCCGTCCAGCAGCTCATCCAGCTGCTTCCAGCCGGTTTTCTGGGGGTGCAGCTCGGCGCTGTTCAGCAGCTCCTTGACCTTGGCCTCGCCCACGGTGTCGTTGGTCCATGCGCCCACCAGTTCCGAAAATGCCTCGGTGGATTCCCACTCGCCGAATGCCGCGTCGTCCGTCAGCATTTCGCCTGCCACAAAGTCCGCCTCCGCCGGCAGTGCCTCCTGTCCGTCCGTGGCTCCCGCCGCAGCGGAGAAGTATCCGCAGCACATCACCGCCGCCAGCAGCAGGCTGACGAACCGGCTCCATACTCGTTTTTCCATGATTCTCGTTCCCCTTTCCATCAATCGGCGCGGCCGGATGCCGCGCCGGCGGTGGGCTGCATCAACCGCCTTTTCGCAAGTATGATATCACAAACCGCATCCCCGCGCAAGATGTCTCACCGCTCCAGATTTTGTGTTTCACTGGAATAGACGTTAAATCTGCCAAATATATTACATCTTTGCAGAGATTTTTTCTTCCCGTGTCTGGTATGCCGCCAAGAGCCGCTCCCCCAGCGCCGTCACCGTCCCGGCTGAAAAGTCCAGCTCCCGGAAGAAGCCATAGGCATAGATGGCCTGATAGATCAGCATGCCCAGGCCGTTCTTCGTGGGATGGCCCAGTTCCGCCGCCGCCTTTAAAAAGGGCGTCACCGCCGGGGCATAGATGCAGTCCACTGCCGCCGCCCCGGCTTTCAGGGCCCGGAGATATCCATATGCGGCTGCGCCCTCTACCCCCTCCATGCCGATGGGGGTGGTGTTGATGAGGACGTCTGTTC
>CABSAB010000328.1 GCA_902475515.1 uncultured Eubacteriales bacterium
ATGACCGACTATCCATCAACCCCTCCAAAGAGGAGGGGGCTGCGATCCGTGCAGCGGCTGCTGAGGCTGGGCAGAGCGTCCAAGCGTTTATCTTGGAGGCGGTGCGGGAAAAAATGCACGGGAAATAATCCGTCTTTGGTTTGTGAGTGTGCATGGTGGCACACTGGACTAAAAGATATCTTCTCACTATCTTCTCACTTTTAACTATGAGACCGTGAAAAGCCTTGAAAAATCAATGCTTTTTTTCGTGGGGATGATGCCTTTTAAGCAGGGTGTCCGGGGTTCGATTCCCCGGCGGGTCACCACGTCGTTACGAACTTTGTTCGGACGGCGTTTTTATTTTATACGAATTGGAGGAGTGTGGCATGAAAATTATAGCGGTTTCAGGAATTTCCGGCGGTGGAAAAACCACATTGGTGCAGGCATTGCGGCAGGAACTTCATGATGCGGTTGTAATTGAATTTGACAGCTACGACGACATGCTCCACAAGGATTTTTTCGATTGGGCGGACCGGGGGGCGGATTATGATGAGTGGGACCTGGCACCCATGATCTCAGATTTGAAAACAGCCATCGTTCAGGACCCGGACTACATTATTTTGGATTATCCCTTCGGCTATGGAAACCGGGAAATGGCGCAGTACATTGATTTTACGGTATATGTGGACACGCCGCTGGATGTGGCGATGGCCAGACGGCTTCTTCGGGATTATTTGGAAAGAGATCCCCAAAGACGTGATTTGGGCGATTTATCAAAACATATGATGGGGTGCCTAAAGGCGTATTTGACCCATGACAGGCAGATGTACACACAGCATATCGACACGATAAAACCCTATGTAGATTTGGTGGTAGATGGCTGTGAAAGTCCTGCCAAAAATGCGAAAGTGATTCTGGAAAAATTGAGGTAATTATACGAAAGGAGCCCACCCATGGAACTTGGCCGATTTGCCCCCAGCCCCAGCGGCAGAATGCACCTGGGGAATGTATGTTCCGCCCTGCTGGCGTGGCTCTCGGCCAAAAGCACCGGGGGAGAGATTTTGCTTCGCATCGAAGACCTGGACCCGGCACGGAGCCGGGAGGAATATGCCAAGGCAATCATGGAGGACTTTCGGTGGCTGGGCCTTGACTGGGACCTTCGTGCGGAAAATCAGAGCCGCCGAAAGGACGCCTATGAAGCGGCCTTGGAACACCTGCGGCAGAAGGGACTTATCTACCCCTGTTACTGCACCCGGGATCAGCTCCATGCGGCCTCGGCGCCCCATGCTTCCGATGGGCGGGTGCTCTACCCCGGCACCTGCCGGGAATTGACGGACGCCCAGCGCGCCCAAAGGAAAAAAACGCCCAGCCTGCGCATTCGGGTGCCGGAGGAGACGGTTTGCTTTACGGACGGCTTGCAAGGGCCTCAGGCTATGGGCCTGGCGGCGGAATGGGGAGATTTCATCATCCGCCGGGCGGACGGCGTGGCGGCGTACCAGCTGGCGGTGGTGGTGGACGACGGCGAAAGCGGCGTGACCCAGGTGGTCCGCGGGCGGGACCTGCTGACCTCCACCCCGGCACAGCTGTATTTATACCGCCTGTTGGGGCTGCCGGAGCCGAAATTCTATCATGTACCCATGCTGCTAACGCCCGACGGCCGGCGGCTGAGCAAGCGGGACAGGGACATGGATCTGGGGCAGCTGCGAAAAAGCTGGTCTCCGGAAAAAATTTTGGGATTTTTGGCCCATGCCTGTGGGCTGATCCCCAAGTGGGAGGCAGTCTCAGCGGAAGAATTGATCCCGGAATTCTCCTGGGACAAGGTGCGCCGGGAGGATATCACGCTGGACGAGGAAAAGCTGTTTCCTGAGGTTTAAATCCTCTTGTGCTGGGCAAAACTGGTATCAGGAGGTGCAACGTATGGTAAAAGGCGTAACCAAGCAGGTAGTGGTGGTTCGCTGCCCGGATACCAAGTATTTTGACCAGGCGATCTTCATGGTGCGGGACGGCACCTTGGAAGAGGAGGGCCGATCCCCGGAGCAGGTGCTGGAGGAGGCGTGCCGGGTGGCGGACAGCTACATTCGCCAGCATGTGGAAAAACGGCGGCGCTATCTGCCCCTGCTGCTGGGCGGGAGTATCCTCGTGCTGGCGGCGCTGGTGGCGGTGGCATTGTGGTATTTTTAAGCGAAGAAAAGCCTTCCCCGTGGGGGGAAGGCTTTTTGCTGTTATTCCTTGGCCCAGGCCAAAAGGGAGCTTTCTTCTGCATTTTTCTCCGCTTCCAGGAAGGCCCCATAGAGGAGCTGGGCGGCCTCGCCCCGGGTCAGGGAGGCACTGGGGCTGGTGACAGTGTAAAGGTCTGCCTGGCTCAATGCCGCGGCGGCACCGGAAGCCCAGGCGGGCATCACGCTCTCCTGGCCCATGACGGTCTCCAGGTCAGACTGGGGCAGTGCCAAGAGATTCGAGATCATCTTCGCGGCCTCGGCCTGGGTGATCTCGCAGCCAGCCAGAAGCCGCAGGCCCTGATCCGTAGGCACACCGCTGATATAGCCGCAGCGGAGGGCAGTGGACACATAGGGGCTGAGCCACTGGGGTGTCTCGGAATCGTCGGCAAAGCCCGTCATGAGATAGCCGTCCTCCTCCTGAAGGCCCGTAAGGCTCACGCACATGGCAATGAACTCGCCCCGGGTCACAGGCTCGTCAGGCTCAAACAGCAGCTGCCCGGAGACAGAACGCCCGGTGTAGATGCCCTCCTCCCGGAGCCAGGTGGCGGCCAGCTGTGCCGGATGGCCCTGGAGATCGCCGTAGGTCTGCTTATCTGAGGGCTTCTCGATCTTGATGCGCACGGTGGCCTCCTCAGAGGTGTTTCCGGCGGCGTCGGTGACAGTATAGGTGAAGGAGTCCTTGCCGACTTTATTCTCCTGGGGCGTATAGGTGACGGATCTCCTGCCTGGGCCGCAGCCCTGAGGG
>CABSAB010000329.1 GCA_902475515.1 uncultured Eubacteriales bacterium
AAACGACTGTGAGACCTGCATCGCCTTTCCATCGCTGTCGTAGACGGTCTGTACGCTGATGTCTCCGCCGTCAGCCGACTGAAACGTGAATGTACCTGCGGGGGAAACATCCGCAAAATCCCGGACCAGCTTTCCCTGATAGTAAACATTCCCTCTGCCGCTCTCTCCCGGCTTTTCCTCATAGTCGATCCCAACGTCCCCGTAGCGCTGGAACACCTCCTGGAAGCTCATTCCCTCCGCATCGCCTGAGGTTTCCTCAAACGTCGCAGCAACTTCCACCGTGTCCCCGGAATCCCGGGCCGTTTCCTCAGTCTCCTCTGCCACAGCCGTGACCTCACCGGTCACATACGCAAATTCCCGCTGGTCAAACTCCTCCTGGGAGTAGGCCGCAATGTCCGTAATGGGGCCAAACAGTTCCGTGCTGCCATCCGGATTCTGCGTATCCTTCCGTACTGTGTGTACATCCACCGTGCCCTTGGAATTATACGCCTCATAGCGGCTGATCACATTTCCCTCCTGCTCATAGCCATCCAGGAACCAGCGGATCAGCTCGCCGCGATAGTACAAATCCCCGTCCTTCTCCGTCACTCCAAAGAGAGCATACTCCGCCAGGAGCTCTGCCTGTCCTTTTTCCTCCGGGACCTCCGCAACGGCGCCGCCCTCCTGGGCCACCGCCGACGACCCCTCCGCCGGGGCCGCCGAAGTGGCAAACACTGTCGTCACGCCCGCCACCAGCAGCACCGCCGCCAAAATCGCTCCAATGGATAACTTTTTCATCTTCATGATCGCACGAATCCTTTCTTCGATTGCCGTTTTTCCAAATCCGCTGCACAGCGGTCTGAGGCCGCTCTTGGTCTCCTCCATGTCAATAAGCGTCCGGGCATAGGCCCCCCGGGCATCCGCGCCCAGCAGACGAACCACCTGCTCATCGCACAGAAGCTCCACATCCCGGTTGTACAGCACATACATCACCCACACCAACGGATTGAACCAATGGAGACATACTGTTACTGCCAGCACCAGTTTTTTCACTGTGTCAAACCGTCGAATATGGACATATTCATGCAAAAGCACATACTCCAGCTGTTCCGTTTCCGTCCAATCCATGGTCTTCGGCAGGAGAATTACCGGATGCAGAATGCCATAGGTCAGCGGGGTGGAGATCCGGTCCAGCTCCCGGATTTCTAATGGCCGCTTTAGCGGATGCCGCCCACACCACTGCCCTGCAAATGCATGGGTCACCGGAACAGACGTCCGAAATTCCATCCGGCAGCGGACATAGGTCAGTAAAAACACCGCCGCACACAGCAGCGCGCCCACGGCCCACAGTATTAACCACGGCGAAACTGAGGCAGACGCCCCTGCCTCTGCCTCAGCTGCTGCCACGGACGGCGCAGCCTGCATGACCACGGAACGCGCAGCCGGGACCGTCTGCATGACCTCCGGCGACGGCGCCTTGGGAAGCCAGGAATATACGCTGAACACCGACGGAACAGACACTGGACACAACAGCCGAAGCACCGCAACACCCCACAGGAACAGGAATGTCCGTTTGGGCAAATGATGCCTAGCCAAAGTCCGGAGCACTGTGATCATCAGGATCAATACCGCCCCTGCCGCGCTCATTTTCAGCAGTGTCATTTGAAACACCTCACTCGAGTTCTCCAACAATCAGCCTTAGCTTCTGTATCTGCTCCGCAGACAGCTTCTTGCGTCCCAGCAGTGCCGCGAACAGCTTATCTGCCGAGCCGTCATACACCTTGTCGATCAGGGCGTTGGTCTCCGCCTCCTGAACCTGCTCCTTCGGCACCAGCGCATGGCACAGAAAATTCGGCTCCGAACGCTCGATGGCGCCCTTTTTGATGCAGCGCTTGATCAGGGTATAGGTGGTGTTTACATTCCAGCCCACCGTGTCCCCCAGCACTGCCGCAATGTGCTTGGCCGTGGAATCCCCTTCCCGCCAAAGCACATCCATGACCTTGAGCTCCGAGTCAAACAATTTAATATCCATGATTCATCCTTCTTTCACCACACTACAGCGGTCTTACACGCTCATACTACCACAGTCTTGCGCGCCTGTCAATACTACTCCAGTAGTTTTTAAGAAAATAGCAAATTCCCCCATGAAACAGCTGCTTCATGGGGGAATTTGCCAGAGGTCAGCTTTCCTGGGAAACCTCCAGTCCGCCGTCCTTCACATCTACTTTCAGCGTACTGCCCGCCGCGATATCTCCCGTGAGGATCTTCCGGGCAATGAGCGTCTCCACCGTATGCTGCACATACCGGCGCAGAGGCCGCGCGCCGTACAGCGGGTCATAGGCCGCTTCGATGATCAATGCCTTGGCGGCGTCCGTCAAATGACAGGCAAGCTGCTGGGCATTCAGACGGCGGTTGAGGTCAGCCACCTGGAGATCGATAATGCCCGTAATATTCTCCCGGGTCAGGGGCTTGTAGAACACGATCTCATCCAGCCGGTTCAAAAACTCCGGCCGGAAGCTCTGCTTCAGAAGGCCGTTTACCATATCCCGGGCCTCCTCGGTGATGTTCCCCTCCCCGTCAATGCCCTCCAGAAGATACTGGGAGCCGAGATTGGAGGTGAGGATGATAATGGTGTTCTTAAAGTCCACGGTGCGGCCCTGGGAATCGGTGATGCGCCCGTCGTCCAGCACCTGCAGAAGCACATTGAACACATCCGGATGGGCCTTTTCCACCTCATCGAACAGCACCACGCTGTAGGGCCGCCGGCGAACGGCCTCCGTCAGCTGGCCGCCCTCCTCGTAGCCCACATATCCCGGAGGCGCGCCGATGAGCCGGGAGACACTGTACTTCTCCATGTACTCCGACATATCGATGCGCACCAGGTTCTTTTCATCGTCAAACAGGCACTCGGCCAACGCCTTAGCCAGCTCTGTCTTTCCAACGCCCGTGGGTCCCAGGAACAT
>CABSAB010000330.1 GCA_902475515.1 uncultured Eubacteriales bacterium
TGCTCGCCGGGTGGAGGAGCCGCCGAAGCCCTTTGTCCTTCCGCCGGCCAATTCCAATATGCGCCGGGTCTATGCCTATCTGGTCAAGCACCGGAATATCGACCGGAGCGTTGTGGCGCACTTTGCCAGAGAGAAGCTGCTGTATGAAGACGCCGATTACCACAATGCGGTTTTCGTGGGTACGGATGAAGACGGCGTCCCCCGCCATGCCCACAAGCGCAGCGCCAACAGCTTCGGCAAAGCCTTCCGGCTCAATGTGGAGGGCTGCGATCCCCGCCACAGCTTCCACCACATCGGCACAGATGGGAGCCTTTATGTGTTCGAAGCTCCCATCGATATGCTCTCCTACATCACGCTCCATCCGGAGAGCTGGCAGAGCCACAGCTATGTGGCCTGCTGCGGTACCTCCATTCAGCCGGTGCTGAAGCTGCTGGAGCGGCAGCCGCAAATCAATACGGTCCTGCTCTGCCTCGACAATGACGAGGCTGGCCATCTGGCCAGCCGGCGCATGAAGGAACAGCTGGCAGAGAGGTACACGGTGGAAAGGCTCATTCCCGCACACAAGGATTGGAATGATGATCTGACCGCTGAGGAACCGTCCTACGCACAAGTCATGCAGTAAATAACAACAACGCACACCACTTCCTGTTCGCCCGAAGTAGGCCGTAACAAGAGTGATGTGCGCATTCAGAAGTATGTAACTGAGCAGGAAGTGGTGTGCCCTGAAAGGGGTTAACCATGCCACACCAAGTCCTGATTTTGTTGGCCGCTGGCGGGCTGATGTTTCTGGTCATCGGCTGTCTGGCCGCCTTGTCCCACTACTACACCCTGAGCGGGATCAAATCCAAAACGGTCGGCGACGGCCAGCACGGCACCGCAAGATGGGCCACAGCCAAAGAGATCCGGCAGACCTATGCCCATGTCCCCTTCGAGGTGAAGAAATGGCGTAGCGGCCAGAACCTGCCCACGGAGCAGGGGCTGGTGCTGGGGTGCAAGGGAAAGAAAGGCGAACTCACCGCCCTCGTGGACAGCGATGACATCCACTGCCTGATGATCGGCGCTTCCGGCATCGGCAAGACCGCCTATTTTCTCTATCCCAATCTGGAGTACGCCTGCGCCAGCGGCATGAGCTGGCTGGCGCTGGACAGCAAGGGCGACCTCGCCCGCAATTACGGCGCCATTGCCAAGAACTGCTATGGGTATCAGAATGTGGCCGTGATCGACCTGCGAAATCCCACCCGCTCAGACGGTAACAATCTGCTGACGCTGGTCAACCGGTATATGGACATTGCCCGGAGTGACCCGAACAATCTTGCAGCCCGGGCCAAGGCCGAGAAATACGCCAAAATCCTGTCCAAGACCATCGTCAATCCGGACGGCGATGACAGCAACCGCGGCCAGAACGCTTTCTTCTACGATGCGGCGGAAGGGCTTCTCACTTCGGTCATCCTGATGCTGGCCGAGTTCCTGCCGCCCGATAAAGACCACCCCCAGGAGCGCCGCCATATCGTCTCCGTGTTCAAGCTGGTGCAGGATCTGCTGGAGCCCAGCCGTGTCAAGGGCAAGAGCCACTTCCAGCTCCTGATGGCAAAACTGCCGCCGGATCACAAGGCGAGGTGGTTTGCCGGTGCCGCCCTCAACAGCGCCGAGCAGGCAATGGCCTCCGTCATGTCCACCGTGCTGTCCCGCTTGAATGCCTTTCTGGACAGCGAGCTGGAGCAGATCCTGTGCTTCGACAGCGCCATTGACGCTGAGAAGTTTGCTTCTGAGAAGTCTGCCATCTTCCTGATCCTGCCGGAAGAAGACACGACCAAGAACTTTATGGCCGGTCTCATGATTCAGAACCTGAGCCGGGAGCTGTTCGCCGTGGCCGATGAGAACGGCGGCAAGCTGAAGAACCGGGTGGTGCTTTTCTGTGATGAATTCGGCACCATGCCTCCGTTTGATATACTGCCTCTTTTCTCAGCTGGACGCTCTCGCCGGTTAACGCTCGTGCCGATCATCCAGTCCTTAGCGCAACTTGAAAAAAACTACGGAAAAGAGGGATGCGAGATCATTCAGGACAACTGCCAGGACACCATCTTTGGCGGCTTCGCCCCCAACAGCCAGACCGCGGAGGTGCTGTCCAAAGCCCTGGGCAGCCGCACCGTCCTCTCCGGCTCGGTGAGCCGGGGCAGGAACGATCCCAGCCAGAGCCTACAGATGATGGAGCGTGCCCTGCTGACGCCCGACGAGCTGAAATCCATTCCCAAGGGCAGCTTCATTGTCATGAAAACTGGCACACATCCCATGCGGACCCGGCTTCAGCTCTTCTTAAACTGGGGCATTACCTTCGGGGAGCCGTATGTCGTGCCGGAGAGAGCCAATCGAGCGGTGGCCTATGCCAACCGGGTGGATCTGGAGCGGAATCTCCCGCAGCTCAGTGAACCGGAGGAGATGGATGAAAGCCGTGGCTATGCGGTATCCAGCCGGGGTGGAATCGCCCATACCCCGGCCCAGGAGAGAGCTGTAAAGCGAGGGAAGCAGATGAAGACATTCGGAGAGGAGGAACGATGAGCTACTTCGGAACAATTTACGCCGACACCGAACTTCCCTCCAGAGCAAAGGCGGTCTATATGTACCTGCGGGACCGCTCGGATGCCGAGGGAAAGTGCTGGCCGGGTATCAAGACCATTGCCTCGGATATGAAGCTGTCCCGCTCTACGGTCAAGCGGGCGCTTCACGATCTGGAGCGGCACGGATATCTGAAAAAGGCTTCCCGCCAAAGAGCAAACGGGAGCAGCACCTCCAATCTTTATACCGTGAAATAAAAGAGCGAGTGGTTTGTACCACAATGCAGTACAAACCACTCGCTGTATCAATAATAATTTCAAAATCTTCCGCCAAGGGGGAATTGCGCCCATTCGCTGGACTCAGGGGCGGTTCATTGTGAACCACCC
>CABSAB010000331.1 GCA_902475515.1 uncultured Eubacteriales bacterium
CGATACCCAGGTAAATGATTTTAATTCATCCGCTCGTCAAAGAGGATGGAGGAATTAAAATCATTTACCTGGGTATCGGTCTCCTTTTGGAACCGTCCGGCCCATAATTTCATAGTCGATACTCCTTTTTATATGGCTTAGTGGCATTTTTGATAAGCATACCGGGGACTCCCGTCCGCCAGGAAGATGCTGCCGCATGGCTGGAAACCCAGCTTTTTCAGCAGGGAACGCATGGGAATGTTGTCCTCGTGGGTGTCCATTCGCAGGTTCCCTGTCTGCCCAAAGGCCCAAAGAATACTGAAACTGGCCGCGCCGCGGACATCCCGGGCGGATGCGATCCGGTGGATGACGCCGTAGGGCGCGTCATTTTTCCATGCGCCGTTGTAAATCTTTTGATAGGTGGGGTCCGGTTCTACGGCATAGTAAAATACGCAGGCGATCTTTCCGTCTGAAACGCAGACGTACAGCTTGTTCTGCGCGATATCCGATTCCAAAAGGGACCGGGGCGGGAAGCCGCCCTGCCACTGGGCCAGGTTTCCGGTTTCCCGCATAAAGGCCCGGGCCTGGGCATAAATCTCTAAAATCGTTGGAAGATCGTCCGTTCTGGCATACCGAATCTCCATGGGATCAAAGCTTGCCCTGCTCGCGGAGGGCCTGAACCTTGTCGGGAAGGCCCCAGAGGTTAATAAAGCCCTGGGAATCCATCTGATCGTAGTCGCTCTCCTCAAAGGTCACCAGGTCCTCGGAGTACAGGGTGCAGGGAGAGGTGACGGAGGATGTGATAATGTTGCCCTTATACAGCTTCAGCTTCACGGTGCCGGTGACATATTTCTGGGTGTCCACGGCAAAGGCCTGGAGGGCCTCCCGCAGGGGGGTGAACCACTTGCCGTTGTACACAAGGTCCGCAAAATCCACCGCCAACTTGGATTTCATGTGCTTGGTGTCCTTATCCAGGGTGATCATTTCCAGCACCTCGTGGGCCCGGTAGAGGATGGTGCCGCCGGGGGTCTCGTACACACCACGGTCCTTCATGCCAACCAGCCGGTTTTCCACGATATCCAGAATACCGATGCCGTTCTTACCGCCCAGGTCATTGAGCTTGCGGATGATATCGGAGGCCTTCATCTTCTCGCCGTCGATGGCCACGGGCCAACCCTTTTCGAAGTCCAGCGTCACATAGGTGGCCTGGTCGGGGGCCATGGCCGGGGAGACGCCCATCTCCAAGAAGCCGGGCTTATCGTACTGAGGCTCGTTAGCGGGGTCCTCCAGGTCCAGCCCCTCGTGGCTCAGGTGCCAGAGGTTCTTGTCCTTAGAATAGTTGGTCTCCCGGGAGATCTTCAGAGGCACATTGTGGGCCTCGGCGTAGTCAATCTCCTCGTCCCGGCCCTTGATGTCCCACTCCCGCCAGGGAGCGATGATCTTCATCTCCGGGGCGAACCGCTTGATGGCCAGCTCGAAGCGGACCTGGTCGTTGCCCTTGCCGGTGCAGCCGTGGCAGATGGCGTCGGCGCCCTCAGCCTTGGCGATCTCCACCAGCTTCTTGGCAATAATGGGCCGGGCAAAGGCGGTGCCCAGCAGATAGTCCTCGTACTTGGCCCCCATCATCATGGAGGGAATGATCACGTCGTCCACCATCTCGTCGGTGAGGTCCGCCACGTAGAGCTTGCTGGCGCCGGTCTTGATGGCCTTTTCCTCCAGGCCGTCCAGCTCGGTGCCCTGGCCCACGTCGCCGGAAACGGCGATGATCTCGGGATCGTTGTAGTTCTCCTTGAGCCAGGGGATGATAATGGATGTGTCCAGTCCGCCGGAGTAAGCCAGCACTACTTTTTTAATGTCCTTTGCAGCCATGATATGTATGCCTCCTGATCATTTTTTGAACGCTTTGGGGATATGTATTTCATTATATTGGTATGGTATCACACCCGCCTCCGCTTTGCAAGATACAAACCTGCATAAGAATGCAAAAATATACGCTTCTAATTCGGTAATATACACAAATATACACATTTATTCATAAAATAATGAATATTTATGAATAAACATACAGGGACATTCCAAGTCTGGCCGGGGAATGGTACTCTGCGCAGAACCCCCCCCCGGAAACAGCCGCAGCGCCATTCCGGGGGGTTCTATCTTTATTCCATCATTACTTCTCGATGTATGCCTTTACCAGCTCCGCCATGTGGAACCCGCTGGCCCAGGAGCCGCCCAGGCCGCCGCACAGCCCCACAGGCCCAATGTTCTCCGTCCAGCTATAGGTGGCCGCGTCGCCGGCACAGTAGACGCCGGGAATGGGCTTGCCATTCTGATCCGTCACCCGGAAATCCTCGTCGATGGAGATGCCGCCCCGGCTGGCGCCGTTGTCAAAATTCCGCACCGCAAAAGCGTAGAAGGGCCCGGTCTCGATGGGACGCATGAATTCCGCCTTTTTCCCAAAGTCCGTATCCTCGCCGGCCTTGCACAGGCCGTTGTAACGTTCCACCGTAGCTTCCAGGACAGCCGGGTCCATGTTCAGCTTCCCGGCCAGCTCGGCGATGGTGTCCGCCTTACGGCCCGGCACATCCTCCAGGGCGCACTCCGCCTCCACTTCCTCCCGCCAGGGGCAATCCCTGCCGTTGTCCAACCTGCGGATGCGGCTGCCGAACAGCTCCAGCATCGGTGTGTCCATGATCAGATAGCAGAAGCCGGTCTTGGTCCGGAGGATGATCTCACTGGCCTCGCTGTTGGGGCCGTTCTTCGGGGCCGGAGGTGCCATTTGCTCGTTGCTGAGCTCAAAGCACCGGACGCCCTCGTCATTGACATACACCGCTTCCTTGTTCTGGAGCATCATATTTACCGCATAGGAATAGGGATGGTGCGTGGGGCCCCGGGTTCCGCCCCGGCCATAGTCCACCACGCCGCCGATCTTCTCCACCATCTCGTATGCC
>CABSAB010000332.1 GCA_902475515.1 uncultured Eubacteriales bacterium
GACCACCAGGGCCACCCGGTCCACCGGGGCCGCCCATGGGCGGAGCCTCCTGGGGCTTCGGCTTGGGGTCGGGATACTTGCGCTCGTAAGGCTTCAGGGGCAGATTGTCGGTGCTGGGCTCCAGGATCAGCTTCCAGAGCTTCCACTCGGCGCCCCAGGGCAGGAATTCGGCGGCAATGGCCTTGGGGCCGCCCGCGGTCTCCGCCAGCCACATGCCCATGGCACTTTTGCCGTTATCCGCAAAGCGGATGCAGGGGAAGCTCAGAGCGGTGATGTTCAGGTCCTTCAGGGCCTGGATCTCCTCCTGCGTGGGGCAGGTGTTGGGCTCGCAGGCCAAAAACGCCGGGGTCTGGTTCTTGCAGAAGTCCGCAAAGGCGTCTTCGATGGAAAGCCCGGCAAGGAGCTGCTCCATCTGTTTCACCTGCTCTTTCTGCAGGTCTTTCAAATCGTCCTGGCGGTGCTTAATCTGCTCGTGGAGGAGCTTGTGGACGTACAGCAGTCTGCGTTCGTTCGTCATTTTACTTCCCCTCCGTTCAAGAAATAGTGCCGGAGCACCTGGGCGGAGGCGTCGTTCAGACCGTGGTAGGCCCGAAGGATGCCGTCCAGCTCCTCCTGGCGGTTTTCAATCTCAAAGCTGACCTTTCCGGCGTCGGCGGCATAGGTGTGGGCTTGCTGCTCCAGAAGGTCGATCTGCTCACTGGTTACCATAGCGTTCCATCCTTTCTCTCGTGATGTTATCTTAAGCCTAATACGGATGCTCTTTCGTGGCAAGCATCGTTTTCCGAAATTTGCAAACAATTTTCAACCTGGGCTGCGGCACATGTAAAAAATTGTGTGCGGAGTATGGAAAAAGAAACTTGAAAACCCCCGGGCGGCCTCCTATAGTTAGAATATGAAAGAATTGGGGACAGTCCCCGGAGCGAAAGGAGAAATGACGGTGAAACGAAACTTTACCTCGGAAGAATTGCTGACCCGCTGGGAAACCCGCCGGGAAGTGCAGAACATCATGGGAAAGCTCACCCAAAGCTATCTGATGATGGAGGAAGCCCAGATCTACGGCCGCTGGTGGAGCCGCCGGGAAGACGTGTGCCTGGGCGTCAACACCGGCTGGTACAGCGGCGCTGCGGCAGTCAGGGGCTACTACGACGCCCTGGGGAAGAAAATTCAGCTGGCCAGCGATATCATTGCAAAGACCTTCCCGGAGAAGCTGGGAGGCAAGACCCGGGAGGAACTCTACGGCGTGGGACAGCTGGGTGTGAAGCCCGTGGATACCTTCGTTATCGAGATCGCCGGTGACGGAAAGACCGCCAAGGGCCTTTGGAGCCTCCACGGCACCTATGCGGACATGACCCCCTCGGGTCCTGTGAGCCTTTGGGATTGGGGTTACTACTGCGTGGATTTCGTTCTGGAGGACGAGGGCTGGAAAATCTGGCATATGCAGTACCTGACGGACATCAACAACCCCACCGGAAGCGATTGGGCGGGCGAGCACACGGTCTTCCCGGAGGACCCCAACTTCGCGCCCATGAAGGCATTCCGATTCCCCGCGCCGAACGTCCCTGCCACGCTGCGGGAGAACTACTATCCCGGCCGGCCCTTTACCGAGACGCCGCCCCTGCCGGAGCCCTATGAGACCTTTGCTGAGACCTTCAGCTACGGAATGTGAAAGGGGGAGCGCGACATGATGAATCAGAGATATACCGACGACGAGCTGGTGGTCCGCCTCTGGGACAAGGAGGAGATCAAGGACCTCATGAGCCGCCGCTGCTACTATAAGCAAAACGACTGGCGGGAAAGAGAACTGAAAGAACTCTGGGTCGGAGACAAAACCTATCAGGATTCCGCTTCCCTTGCCAACAATCTGGGGTATTTCGTGGGCATGAAGGACATCACCGCGTACTATGTGGACGGCATTCGGGAAAAGCGTCAGGCCCAGCTGGCGCTGGTGCAGAAGACCCGCCCGGACGCCGAATACGGCAACAGCGTCATGAACGCCCACACCTATCACACCGTTATGGTGGAGCTTTCCGGCGACGGGAAATACGCCCGGTACTTAGCTTATGACCACGGCCACCAAACCGATCCCCAGGCAGACGGCACCGCCAAGGGCTACTGGACCTCCGGCCACCTGCTGGCGGACCTTGTGAAGGAGGACGGCGTGTGGAAGATATGGCACATCAAGTCCATGCATGACCTCAGTATCCCAGCCGCTCCGGTGCCCGGCATGGCCGGTCCCGGCTTCGGTGGTCCTCCCCCCGAGGCGGACGGGGGCGAGCCCCAGGAGCCGCCCAAGGATATGGGTCCTCCGAAAATGCCTGATTTGGGGCCCGACCCCTATGAGGACGACTACGGCACGCCTACTGTGGCAAAGCCCTATGTGGTAAAGTGGGCCTGGAACGATCTGCCCAAGCAGATGCCCAACACCTACACCCCCCACGAGACCTATGAGCCGGGGATCAGCTACGGCCCCGACGGCCATCCGGACCAGTTCCGGTCCTGGCGATAAGGAGGTAGTCAATATGGCAACGAAACTATCCTTTGAGCAGCGGCTGCACAACGCCTTGGGCAGTCAGCAGTGCGAGAATATCAAGTCCACCCACAGCTATCTCCACGGCATGATGTACTCCGCCGAGGAATGGGATGGCATCTGGAACCGCAGCAAGGACGCCACCTGGGCCCACAGCTTCGGCCGGATGGTGGGCTTTGACCAGGTTTGGTGGGACAGCGTGTGTCTGGTGGACCCCGGGGCTTACAGGCAGTTCCTCAAGGCGCTGGAGACAGATCCTGAGGTAGCCCGGAAGGACCCCAGGGCCATGGGCAAAAACGCATGCCACGCCCTCTCCTCCGGTGTGGTGGAGGTGGCTGCGGACGGAAAGAGCTGCCGCTCTACCTATATCACCCCCGGCCCCTTTGTGATGGGCG
>CABSAB010000333.1 GCA_902475515.1 uncultured Eubacteriales bacterium
TCGCGGCTTCCTCCTCGTAAAGGCGGGCGCCTTCGCCGCTCAGCGAGACAAAGGTGTTCCGGCGGCTGTTCGGGTCAACGGTCCTGACGATCCAGCCCTTTTCCTCCAGGGTTTTGAGCATTTTGGAGACCATGGAGACGGAGACCATCAGCTCCTCGGCCAGGGCGGACACATAGACGCCGGGGCTATTCGGCTGGGCTGCCTGGGCGTGGGCAATGGCGGAGAGGGCCATATACTCCGGCTGGGTCAGCTCTTTGAACTGGGAGCCCCAGTGAATGCGGCGGAATTGCTGTAATATCTGAAAAAGTCCAAATTCCTGGAAGTCGGGAGTCACGGATATCACCTCGATAGGAATTGTAGCGCAGAAACTTTCCGTTGTCAACTGTTTCATAATTCAAAGATTATTCACACATTGAACCGAATAACGTGGTATGATATGGTCCACATTCAAAACGCATGCTGAAAGAAAGGAGCACCCCAGTTGCTTGAGCTGAGACAAATCAAAAAAGACTATACCTCCGGGGGCGAAGCAGTCCACGCCCTGAAGGGAATTGATATTGCGTTCCGGGAAAATGAGTTCGTTTCCATCCTGGGCCACTCCGGCTGCGGAAAGACCACCATGCTCAACATCATCGGCGGTCTGGACAGGTATACCTCCGGAGACCTGATCATCGGCGGAAAATCCACCAAGGAGTTCCGGGACCGGGATTGGGACACCTACCGGAACCACTCCATCGGGTTTGTATTTCAGAGCTACAATCTGATCCCCCATCAAAACGTGCTGTCTAACGTGGAACTGGCACTGACCCTTTCTGGTGTTTCCAAGGCGGAGCGGCGGAAGCGGGCCAAGGAGGCGCTGGAGAAGGTGGGCCTTGGGGATCAGATCAAAAAGATGCCCAATCAGCTCTCCGGCGGCCAGATGCAGCGGGTGGCCATTGCCCGGGCACTGGTGAACGATCCGGAGATCTTGCTGGCGGACGAGCCCACAGGTGCGCTGGATTCGGAGACCTCAGTGCAGGTCATGGAGATCCTGAAGGAGGTGGCCCGGGACCGGCTGGTGGTCATGGTCACCCACAACCCGGAGCTGGCGGAGCGGTATTCCACCCGGATCGTGCGGCTGCTGGATGGGACCATCGTCTCGGACAGTATGCCCTATGACCCGGCGGAGGAGGCGGCGCCGCAAAACAAAGCGGCTGTGAAGAAGCCCAGCATGTCCTTCTTCACGGCCCTGAGCCTGTCTCTGAACAACCTGATGACCAAGAAGGGCCGGACGCTGCTGACAGCCTTTGCAGGCTCCATCGGTATCATCGGCATCGCGCTGATCTTGTCCCTTTCCAGCGGCGCCCAGAGCTACATTGACAGCATGGAGGAGGACACGCTGACCTCCTATCCCATCACCATCCAGCAGGCCAATGTGGATATGAGCGCCATGATGGGCACCATGATGAGTGTCCGGGAGCAGGACAGCCACGAGGCCGGACGGATCTACTCCAGCGCCATGATGACCAAGATGATGGATTCCATGATGAACCAGATCGTGGCCAACGACCTGAAAAATTTCAAGCAGGTGCTGGAGGAGGATGGAAACGAAATCGCGGGACTGTGCTCGGAGATCCGGTATTCCTATCCCACCGAAATCGGCATCTATACTAGAGACCTGGAGGGAAAGCCCCTGCAGGTGAACCCGGTATCGGTGCTGGATAACATCGGTATGGGGGAGATCGCAGCACAGATGCGCATGAACAATATTTCCGTGTGCACGGAACTGTCGAACAATGAGGCCACCCGGGAGAGCACCTATGAGCTCTTAGAGGGTACCTGGCCCACGAGCTACAACGAAGTTGTGCTGATCGCAAATGAGAACTACGCCATTACGGATTATACCCTGTATGCCTTGGGTCTGTTAGATTCTGAGAAACTGAAAACAGCGCTGCAGGAGGCCCAGGAGGATATTGCGGAAAACGGGACGTTGACCCGGGATATCGAGATCCAGCAGGTGGAAACGGACTACAGCTATGAGGACCTGCTGGGGCTGGACCTAAAGCTGACGCTGCCCACGGATTATTACCAGCAGCAGGAGGATGGCACCTGGCAGGATATCCGGGAGGACGCGGACGCGCTGGATGCCCTGGTGGATGAAGCGGAGCCTCTCCGCGTGGTCGGTGTGGTGCGCACAGTGGACGACGGCGGCACGGAATACGGCACCATCGGCTACACCTCGGCCCTGACGGAGTATGTCATCGGCCGGGTGGAGGGCAGCGCCATCATGCAGCAGCAGAAGGCAGATCCGGATACGGACGTCTTTACGGGTCTGCCCTTTGCGGGGACCCCTGCGGCGGAGGAGATCGAGGCCGAAGCGGAGACCCAGACAGAGGCGCAAGCCACGCCGGAGCAGGAGGCCATGGTGGAGGAGGCCGTTGCGGCCCTGCCGGAGATGTTCCAAAGTCAGCTGGCGGGCCTCTCTGTCCGGGAGCAGGCGGAGGCGCTGATGGAGCATGACATGCTCAGCCAGGCGGACTACGACGCCCTGGGCACAGGCACCGCGCCGGAGAAAAAGATCTCTGACAGCTCTTATGAGCAGAATCTGAATCTGCTGCACGCGGCGTCCCTGGAAGAGCCCATCGCCATCAATCTCTATGCGGCAAACTTTGAGGATAAAGAGGCCATCACCGACGCCATCGACGCCTATAACGACGAGAAAACGGCGGCAGGGGAGGACGACCAGGTGATCCAGTACACGGACTATGTGGGAATGCTCATGAGCTCCGTGACGGATATTGTGAACATGGTGAGCTATGTGCTCATTGCCTTTGTGGGCATCTCCCTGGTGGTGTCGTCCATTATGATCGGCGTTATTACGCTGATCTCGGTGCAGGAGCGGACCAAGGAGATCGGAATTCTCCGGTCCATCGGCGCTTC
>CABSAB010000334.1 GCA_902475515.1 uncultured Eubacteriales bacterium
GCTTTCCGTTACAATGGCCTTGTACTTGAGGTCGTTAGGCATTGAGGACGGAGCAGAGCAGGCACGGGCGAGAAAGGAGGTCAACCCCCTTCTTCGTTCTGACTAAGACTTGAAGTATGTAAAAAACTGGACATCAAGAAGAACGTAATTGCCTTTCGAGGCGGTTGCGTTCTTTTTTATTGTCCCAAAACACGAAAGGAGCCGTTACCATGAGTGACAGCAACAGCATGTGGCCGTTTCAGGAGATCAGCGCGGAGGAAGGTCTTGACATCAACGAGATCTTCGGCACCGGCACATCCAGCGGCACAGCAGCACCCGAAGCCAACCCATTCCAAGAACCCCAGCAGGCCGTCCCCGCACCGGAGACAACAACGCCCCACGTGGAGCAGCCGCCTACGTCCCCCGCAGCGCCCCAAGCGGAGCAGACCCCTGCGCCGCAGCCGGCGGCAGTGACCATTCCTCCCGCAACGATCCCGGCCGCAGAACCTGTACCCAGCAATCCGCTGGAAGCAGCTTTCGAGGCAAAGACCGTGGAGAACGCCAAAGCCAGTCTCTTTGAAAAGAAGCCTGTCTTTTGCCATAAGAGCGCAAAGGAGGTCATTGAAGATCCTACCATGACATTCGAGGAGCTTCGCATCCGTAAGTCAGAGGATTTTCTTGACTTGGAGGAGGGCAAAAATGTGTCATGGTCGGTGGAGTATGGCACTATCCGCAAGGACGTCAAAGACCCCAAGGGAACAACGATCATCTCCATGAAGGAATCTATCGAGCGTTCCCGTGAGTTTCTGGACGCGCTCAAAAAGGCCAAGGACAAGAATCCGGACTGCATCGTGCGTCCCAAGGTGACCATGAAGAATAAAGGCACTGCCGCCTACAAGGGAACATTTCCCACTGTGGAGGCCGCCCGCAATTCGGACAAGGTCATCTGCCTGATCCCCGGCAATGACGGTCACATCTATGAGATGCACAAGACCGAGCAGGGTGAATTTATCGCCCCAAAACACAAGATCACTGATTTTCAGGCGGTTGCGGCCGGGTTTACCCCGGCCCTGCCCCTGATCCCGCTGTCGCTGATGCGTCAGATCATCGCCTTCTTCCGCTCCTTCATGGCAGAGCATGGACAGGAGTACGAAGCGCTGGTGCTGATCTATTGGGACAAGTGGAAGGAGGAATACCTCGCCTACGTCCCCAAACAGAACGTCAGCAAAGCGGGCATCCACGCCAGTTTGCAGGAAAATCCTTACGATGATGAAAGCCGCTATATCCACTATGCCGACATTCATTCCCACAATAGCATGGAGGCGTTTTTCTCCTCTATTGATGACGCGGATGAACGCGGGACCGGTATCTACATGGTGCTGGGCCATCTGGATCATTTCTATCCGGAGATCGCGGCGCGCATCTGCTGTGGCGGCTCTTTCGTGGACATCGACCCCGGCACGGTGGTAGAGGGGCTTGAGGAACCCTTTCCGCCTGAATGGTGTATTGAAGTGAGCCACGAGAAGGCGCCGGTCTCAAGGGTCTCGCCTCGCAAAGCGGAGAAAACGGGTGTCTGGGGCTGGAAGGCGCTGGAGCTTCTGCTGGGGGATCTGAAATGAAGCTGCCTACAAATACACCGGTGAAAATCGTCATGCTGGGCGCAGGCGGTACAGGCGGACATATCGCGCCGCATATCTATCGGCTCCTGTACGCGCTGGAGCGGCCCAGCCGCTTTATCATCTGTGACGGCGACAAGGTGGAACTCAAAAACCTCGTGCGTCAGAACTTTTCTCCCGCTGATCTGGGTGAAAACAAAGCAAAGATCCTGGCAGAGCGATACGCCTCCGCGTTCGGTATGGAAGCGGAATACCTGCCCGCCTTCGTAGAGGATCGGGATACACTCACCACACTCATTCACGCAGATGGCTGGGCAGGCGAGTACAGTCGCTACCCCACGGTACGCGAACAGGTCATTCTCATCGGTGCCGTAGATAACGACAAGTCCCGTCAGCTTTGCCACAAGGCATTCCTGAAAGCGGAAAACCTTATCTATATCGACAGCGGCAACGGTGAGTTTTCCGGTCAGGTAGTATGCGGCGTCCGCAGGAATGGCCGTACCGTCCGAAAGCCGGTGGGCGGCGTATTCCCAGAGCTACTGAAGGCGCAGGATCGGTTCCCTTCGGAGCTTTCCTGTGCAGAAGCATCTCTGGCAGACCCGCAGAGCATGGCCGCCAATATCACCGCCGCTACGATCGTGGTGGATATGGTCTACAATATCCTCGTCAACGGAGAATGCAGCGCACGGCAAACGGATTTTTCCACCAAGACCGTCCGCATGAGTACCACATTGGATAAGAATAGGAGTGCAGCATGAAAGCTACTGTAGATTCCGGCGCATTTTTCAAGGCGCTGAACCGCGTAATTCCACTCTTGAAGGTCAGTGCGATCCCCGCACTGAGCGAAGCGAGTATTCAATTTCGTGACGGTGTTTGTACCATCACCGCCACAGATCTGGAGCTATGGGTACAGACGGATATTCCGGCAGCGGGAGACGACTTTGGCGTTGTCTTCTCCGGCACAAAGTCCATCGCAAAGGCAGGGAAGTTCTTCCGTGGCCCGCTGACATTTTCCTGCGCGGACGCGGCAGTTTCGTCCCCGCAGATCACCATGACCTGCGCCGACAAAAGTGCGGAGTTTACCGGACACCCGCTGAGGGATTATCCGGAGCTGCCGCGGTTTACCTGTGAGCAGGCGTATACCGCCAATGCGGCACAGCTACTCGCCTGCATTGGCCGCATCAAGTATGCAGCCCAGCGGCGGAGCGACAGCCGCCCCGTAATGAGTGGTGTACGCTTCTACCGGCAGCAGCTCTACTGTGTGGATGGCCAGCGTCTGGCCGTCTGCGCAAACGACGCCATGACCGTGGATAAGA
>CABSAB010000335.1 GCA_902475515.1 uncultured Eubacteriales bacterium
CAGAGGCAATGATCTCCTCCATCATGGCCCGCCGCTGTGCGGTCAATCCCCTCATTGGCCGGGAGTTCGAAGGCATGGAAGTTTCCCCGGCCTTAAAGCCGAAAAAGGTCCTCATCGCAGGCGGCGGCGTGGCCGGACTGAAAGCAGCCATCACCGCCGCTCAGCGTGGGCACAAGGTCATCCTCTGTGAAAAGTCCGATGCCCTTGGCGGCATCCTGAAATCCGAGCAGGCCATTGACTTCAAGCGCGAGATGTACGAGCTGGGCCTGGCGCTGGAGCGGCAGGCAAAGGCGGAGGGTGTGGAGATCCGTTTGAACACCCCTGTCACCCCGGAGTACGCCCAAACCGAACAGCCCGATGCCGTCATTCTGGCTGTCGGCTCCAATCCCATCGTCCCCCCGCTTTCGGGCATTGACGGAAACAATGTCGTACTGGTCAACAACTACTATCAAGAATCGGAAAAGGTCGGCGATTCCGTGGTAGTCCTGGGCGGCGGCCTGGCGGGCTGCGAGTGCGCGGTGCATCTGGCCCAGGACGGGAAGCAGGTCCACCTGGTGGAAATGCGGGACACCCTGGCCCCGGACTGCAACATCCGCCACCGCCCCATCCTCATGCAGAAGATCAACGAGCTGGTCACCGTCCATCTGGGCCATGCGGGCCTGCGGGTCACGGAGGGGGGCCTTGTGTGCAGGGCCCCCGACGGCCGGAAAGTGCTGATCCCCGGCGGAACCGTGATCTGCGCCGTGGGCCAGCGGGCAAACCGGGAGGATGCAGAGGCCCTCCGCTATGCCGCGCCTTTCGTCCGGGAGGTGGGCGACTGCATCCGCCCCGCCAATATCACAAAGGCCATGTATGAGGGCTATCACGCCGCTCTGGATATTTAACAAATCCATATCAAGCCGGGCTTTCCTGCACAAAAGCGGCCTGACGCTTTTTTCGGGCCGCTTTTGTACGCTGTACTGCCGCAGCGCTTTTTACCAGCTCAAAATCGTCATTGTGTGCAGTCTTTCTATCCGCATTGCATTATGTATAGAAATCATATAACCCGCAAAAAATTGAACAGACATTCGCTTTCAGGAGCATTCCCACTCTTTTGACGCTATTTTATATGCCCTGCAATTCTCATAACAGAACCCACATCCGCATCTAACGCAATTCTGCTTGACTTGTATCCCGGTTATGCTATAATGGTCTAAAATCTCAAAAGGAGGCCGCCAAGTCACCATGGACGCTGACTGCAGCGACACCCCCCATTTTGTTCCATTCCCAAAAACGAAGGCATGACCTGTGTAATACCCGTACACAGGCCATGCCTTGTGCTGTTTTTCACGGATCACACACACTTTTATTTCAGAAAGAGGGCATCATATCATGGGAGATTCCATCGGTTTTTTACTGCTGATTCAAGTGATCTTGATCGCATTAAACGCCATTTTTGCCAGTGCGGAGATCGCGGTGCTTTCTATCAACGAGGCAAAGCTTGACCACATGGCCCAGCATGGCAACAAACGGGCCCGCCGGCTTTCCAAGCTTACTGACCAGCCCGCACGGTTCCTGGCGACCATTCAGGTGGCCATCACGCTATCCGGCTTTCTGGGCAGCGCCTTTGCCGCCGACAATTTCTCGGACCGTTTGGTGGACTTCATGCTCAGCCACAACGTCGGGATTCCCGCAGCTACTTTGGATACCATTGCTGTCGTGCTCATTACGCTGATCCTATCCTATTTCACGCTGGTTTTTGGCGAACTGGTGCCGAAGCGGATCGCCATGAAACGGGCGGAGAAGCTGGCCTTGGGCGTCTCCGGTCTCATCACGGGGATCTCTGTGATCTTTCGCCCCGTGGTGTGGTTCCTTTCCCTGTCCACCAACTGTATTCTGCGGCTGTGCGGCATCGACCCGAACGAGGAGGATGCACCAGCCAGTGAGGAGGATATCCGCCTGATAGTGGACGCCAGCAGCAAGCGGGGGACCATTGACCGGGAAGAGCGGGAATTCATTCAAAACGTATTCCAGTTCGACGACCTGACCGCGGGAGAGCTTGCCACCTACCGCACCGACGTTATCGCCCTTTGGCTGGACGAAGATGACGAAACCTGGGCAAAGACCATCCGAGAACACCGGCACACCCGTTATCCGATTTGCCAGGAGACATTGGATAACACGGTGGGCATTCTGAACACCAAAGAGTACTTCCGTCTGGACCGGCAGGACCGGCCCTCTATTTTGGAGCACGCTGTGACCCCCGCCTATTTTGTACCGGAGACACTGAAGGCCGATGTGCTGTTCCAAAACATGAAAAAACAGCATGCGGCCATGGCCGTGGTACTGGATGAACACGGCGGCATGGTGGGAATCGTGACCCTAAACGACCTTATTGAAGAGCTGGTGGGCGACCTATCCATAGATGACGGCCAGCCCTCCATCCGCCAGATTAGTGAGACCACATGGGAGATCAACGGAAACATTGATCTGCGGGAAATCGAGGACAGCATCGGGCTGAAGCTTCCCGATGGTGGATACGATACCCTGACAGGTCTGGTATTCGACCTGCTGGGAGAAATTCCTCAGGACGGCACCCAGGAAATCCAGCTGGAGCTTGGGCAGCTTTGCCTTCGGGTGGACCACATCGCAGACCACCGGGTGGCCCACGCAGTAGCCCAATACATCAGCACACATCAAACGAATTAGTATTTCACGAACGTTTATGTTGTTCGATTGCTTTCTTTCTCCTAAAAATTACAAATCATATCTTCTGAAATCCCGGCAACAATATGGATGGTCAATCGACCGGATAAAAAAGAAGGAGATGCAAGAACATGAAATCGAACAACAATGCAGTCGTGCCTGAGGCACGCGAAGCCCTGGACAAGTTCAAGATGGAGGCTGCCGCA
>CABSAB010000336.1 GCA_902475515.1 uncultured Eubacteriales bacterium
GGCACCCCGCCGGGCGCCCGCTTCCATGGTCGCCTGGATCACCGCACGCTCCTCCACTTCCGTGATGCCGCTGGGCACCGAAACAATGACCCTGGGCTTCACCAGCGAAAGCCGGGTGATCCGCCGCAAATACTCCGAGAGCATCGCCGCCGTCATGTCATAGTCGGAGATGGCGCCGTTTTTCAGCGGCCGTGCCGCCACGATGTTGCCGGGGGTCCGCCCCAGCATTTTCTTGGCCGCGGAGCCCACCGCCAGCACCTTGCCGCTGACCTTGTCCAGCGCCACCGCACTGGGCTCGTTGATGACGATGCCCTTGCTGTCCAGGTACACCAGTACCGAGGTGGTGCCCAGGTCAATGCCGATATCTCTGGAAAATCTAATCATACTGAAACCTCATTCGCTGTCTTTGGTATGTTCCTTGGGGCGGGCCAGTGCCGCGCCCACCACTGCTTTTGCGCCGGCGTCCAGCAACGTCCGCCCCGCTTCCTCTATGGTCGCGCCGGTGGTCACGATGTCATCCAGCAGCAAGATACGCTTACCTGCCACCAGCTCCGGGTCCGTCACCCGGTACGCCCCCAGCACGTTGCTCCTCCGCTCCGCCTGGCTCGCAAGGCCCGACTGGGCGGGGTTGTCTACGATCTTTTCCAAGGCCGCCACGGCCACATCCTGCAGCTCCAGCGCCGCAGCCTCAGCCAGCAGCATGGCCTGATCATAGCCCCGCTGCCGTTTCCGCTTCCGGCTCACCGGCACCCAGGTCACAAGGTCATACTGCCCTGCCAGATGCGCCGAGACGCACCGGGCCACGATCCTGCCGAATTCTCCGGCATAAGCCCGGTTTCCTTTGAATTTAAACCGGATGATGGCCTCCCGCACGGCGCCCTCGTAGCATAGGGCCGCCCAGCAGGACATCACAAACATCCCGTTGAACACGCTCTCCTGCGCCTCCAGGCTCTTCAGGCATTGGTCACACCACGGCCTGCTGCCCGTCAGGACCTTTCTGCACAATATGCACCGCTGGGGAAACAGCAGGTCCCTCAGCTTTGCCATCCATCCCATATCATCCGTCCCTCTTCATCCGCAGCTTCAGTCCGCTGTACCGGCGGGACTGGCGGTTGTTCTCCACCATCTGCCCAATCACGTTTGGATCCCCCACTACGATCAGAAGCTCCTTGGCCCGGGTCACGGCCGTATACAGAATGCTTCTGGTGAGCAGATACGGGTTTGCATGGCAGGCCGCCAGGATCACCGCCCGGTATTCACTGCCCTGGCTCTTGTGAACCGTCATAGCATAGGCCAGCTCCAGCTGTGAAAGCAGGTCAAAGGTGTACTCCACCGTCTTGTCATCAAATTGGACCGTCATGGTCTCAGCGGTGCTGTCGATCCGTTCTATTCTTCCCACATCGCCATTAAATACACCGCTGCCATAGCCCATACCCTCGGTCTTCTTCCACATTATATCATAGTTATTGCGAATTTGCATCACCCGATCCCCCTCGCGGAAGATGATTTTCCCATATTTCCGCTCTTTTTTTTCGGGATCAGGGGGATTAAGTGCCGCCTGGAGCCGCAGATTCAGCGCCGCGGTCCCCGCTTCGGTCTTCCGCGTGGGGGAGATCACCTGGATCTGCTCCGGCGGAATGCCCATGTTCTGGGGCAGCCGCCGCACGCAAAGCTCCGTAATGGTCTCCACGATGCTGTGATTATCCTTGCGGGCCATCAGGAAGAAATCCTTATCCGTCCGCCCCAGCTCCGGCATCTTTCCCTGGTTGATGCTGTGGGCGTTCATGACAATGAGGCTCTCCCGGGCCTGGCGAAAGATTTCCGTCAGGCGGACCGTCTCCACGCTTCCGCTGCGGATCAAGTCGGAGAACAGATTCCCCGCCCCCACTGACGGCAGCTGATCCGGGTCTCCCACCAGGATCAGCCTGCATCCAGGCTTCAGCGCCCGCAGCAGCGCCTCCATCAGCAAGATATCCACCATGGACGTCTCATCCACGATCACCACGTCCGCTTTCAGCGGGTCCGATTCGTCCTTGGTAAAGCACAGTTTTCCGTCCTCCGGGCTGAATTGGGTCTCCAGCAGCCGGTGAATGGTGGCCGCCTCCCGGCCGCACAGCTCGCCCAGCCGCTTGGCCGCCCGCCCCGTGGGGGCTGCCAATTCCGTTTTTAGGTCCATCTTGTCAAACAACGACAGGATGCCGTTGACCGTGGTAGTCTTACCTGTGCCCGGACCGCCGGTAAGCAGCATCACCGCGCTGCCCGCCGCCGTATAGATAGCCCGTTCCTGCTCCGGCGCATAGTCGATGCCGCTCTCCCGCTGGATCTCCGACACCAAACCTCCCAGGTTCGCCGGCAGGGTCATCCGCGCCTGGGCCTGGCTCTGCATCCACTCCGCCACAAAGGTCTCTGCCTCGTAATATTCCGGCAGATAGCAGACGGAGATGTTCTTGAGGCGGTCCAACACCACCCGCCCGGTCTCGTGGAGGGAATCCATGGCCTCCTCCACCGCGTCCCGGCTCACCGTCAGCATGGTAGCCGTGGCATCCCGAAGCTTTTCTCCCGGTAAAAATGTATGTCCGTTTCCCAAATTGTGCCGCAGCATATAGAGTGTAGCCGCCTCCACCCGTCTGGGGTCTTCGGCCTCCACACCAAGCTCCACCGCGAAGGCGTCCACCTGGGCAAATTCCACACCAAAGAAGCCGTCCGCCAGCAGATACGGGTCCTCCCGCAGCGCGTCCATGGCCAGCTCTCCGTAGGCCTTGTATAATGGCATGGCCAGGTCCGTGGGCAGATGGTGGGCCATGAGAAACTCCAGCAGCTTCCGCATACCAAATTGCTTGGCAAAGCTCTCGCCGATCTCCATGGCCTTGGCTGCACTGATCCCCTTCT
>CABSAB010000337.1 GCA_902475515.1 uncultured Eubacteriales bacterium
GCGGATGCCGGCGACATAGGCCTCATCCTGGCAGGGCTGCTCCAGCGCCCGCAGAAGATTGTCGTATACCGGCAGCAGTGCCATGACTGCATCGTTCTGGCCCGATTGATAGGCGCTTTCCTGAATGCTGGCATTCCTGCGGCGGAAGTTCTGATATTCCTGGGTCAGGTCCTGAAGCTTGTCCAGAGCTTCCCGGTGAATGCTCCGCTTGATGAAGGGGAATTCCATAAGCTTGCCCTCCTCAGCAGCACAGCCAGTAGTACCGGCCACCGCAGCATATGTTCATAAAGCACCAGGCCATGCAAAGGGTGTTGCACAGTCCACGGTTCTGAGTGCCGAAGCCGTAGCTGGTACCGGTGTTGGTGTACACCCGCCCGCCGGACTGTACGATCTGATAGAACCGCTGATAGTCCAGGTTGTCTGGATCCATTTGGGTGGCCCGGCGGATATGCTCCATGGCGGCCACCCGGTTCCCCTGACCATAGTTGGCCCGGGCACTGCAATAGTACCACTTGGCGTCCCGGTCCGCCTCCATCACCGAGGAGAGGACATTGAGCGCCTCGGCATAAGCCCCGTTATTGATGTAGTGCAGCGCCGCCTGGATCTCGCTGGAATCCCGGGCCTCATAGGTGGTCCGGGATTGCTGCCGCTGCTGATAGCCGAAGCCAAAGGGATCGAACCCGAAACCGAAGGGATCATACCCGGAGGCGGAGCCATAGCTACCGTAGCTCTGTTGTTGCTGGGGCTGGGGGTTTTTGATCTGCTCATAGGCGGCGTTGATCTCGTTCATGCGTTTTGCGCATTCCTCGTCGCCGGGGTGCAGGTCCGGATGATATTTCTTGGCCAGCTTCCGATAGGCGGTCTTGATCTCGTCCTCGGTGGCGGTCCTCGGTACCCCAAGGACCTCGTAAGGATCTTTCATGTATGTGTGTCTCCTTTATTCTCCGTGGTCTCCGTCACATGTTCCGTCAATTTCCGGTCCCGGCGGGCGAAGGCCCTGTCGTAGGCCAGCCACACGCCGGAGTAGAGGATATTTCGCATCAGGGGCACGTCCTGTACCATGGGCAGCAGCTCAAAGGCCTCTGTGCAGTCCGCAAGCAGCATGGAAAGCAGGTCGTAGTCGCCGGCCCGGTCCCGCGTTTCGCCAGAAAGGGCCAGCAGGGGGTTGGGCCGCCCCCGTTTTTTGTCCTGCTCCAGATCAATGCAGGCGTCCAGGATGTAGATAAACCGTCCCAGGCCCTGTCCCATTTTACGCAGGGTCTTTGCCCAGTAGTCGTTTTCCTTGGGGACGAAAAGCTCGCCCATGATAGCGCCAAAGCAGTCTGCCGCCCTGTCCGCGCTGGCATCCGGTCCGGCCTCATAGCGGGAGAGGTCCCGGAGCCCATCCCGGATGGCCCGGGACTGACGGGGATACATGGCCTCCAGCTTCCGGCATTTTCGGGTGAGGAGCTTGTACAGCAGAAGGCGGCTTACCCGCCGGTCGTCCTCCCAATCGTCCAGGGCGTTCCACCAGGCCAGCAGCAGCCCCAGATCGGCGGCGTAGCCGGAATATTCCGAGCGCCAGTAGCTCCGCTTTTTCAGGGGATGTACAGGACAGCGTCCCATGCCGGAGATTTCCTCCGGCTCATATAGGCTGCTCAGCACCAGAACCAGAAAGGTCATGTCATAGGTCAGCGTCATGCGGCCCAGAAGGCCGTGACGCTGCTGCAAAGCCCGGCACAGGCCGCAGTAGCAGCCGCCGTAGCGCTGAAACTGCGCCTTGTCCAGCTTCTCAGGATCGGCCATAATATATCCAAACATCAGCTGTTCCTCTCAAATGTGTGGCCGCAGCTCTTGCAGGTGATGCGGATATGGCCCTTTCCCTTGGGAACCCGCAGCACTGTGCCGCACTCCGGACATTTAAAGAAGCTGTAGAGATTCTTTTGGCGGTGCTTCGTCCGCTGCCGGCTAAAAAACCGCGTCAGGGGCGCGATACGAGCGAGAAACCACTGGTTTTCTGTTTGCCGCTTGCCGATATTCTTGCTGAAGATGCGGAAATAGCTGCTTCCCAGGAAGAGCAGTGCCAACAGCCAGAGGAGGCTGCTGGCCGCGCTGCGCAGGAACATGGCAATCACCAGCAGCACGCAGGACAGAAGGCTCAGAGCAATAGAAAGGGCGTCCGGACCATTTCGCCCGGAGAGAAAACCACTGCGTCTGTACATATGCTCCCGCCCTTTCCGAATGTTTTATCCCCACTATAACAGCAGTTTATGAACTCCGTATAAACACAGGGAAATTTTTTGTAACCAAATAAAAATTATACAGGTTTTTTTGGAAAATAGCAACAAAAACCGGACAGCCGACGGAAAATCGGCTGCCCGGCATGTTAGCTAGGTGTACAGTTGGGAATGTGTGTGTGGAATGTATCTTATAGCAGCTGGATCTCGCCCAGGATCGGCACCTTCTTCTCCGTGCCGCCGATGGCGGATGCAAAGCCGATGAACCACAGAATCAGCCATACAAGGCCGATGATGCCGATGATCCAGTTGGCCAGCCACCCGATCAGGGGGATCCAGCCGATGACCCGGCGGATCACGCCCATCAGCAGGGAAACGATAAACAGCACCAGGGCCTGGTTCAGATGGAAGCGGGACTTTTCCCGGTCTCCCAGCACAAAGGCCAGGATCAGCCCCACCGGGGTCAGATAGGAAACGATGTCAGTTGCTTTTTTATTCATGATGTTCACTCCTTACTTTTATGGTCAGTCCCGAATCTCGATTTCGCCGCTGGTGGTGCTGATGGAAATGCCGTATTCCCCGTTCTCATCTCCTCCGGAGACGGAGATCCCGCCGGAGGTGGAGGAGGACCACCTCAGGAGAGATCGACCTGAGCGGCACCA
>CABSAB010000338.1 GCA_902475515.1 uncultured Eubacteriales bacterium
GCGGGGTATTACGCAAAATGCATGGGCCTGCCGGTGCATATGCTGATTTGCGCGTCCAATGCCAACAATGTGCTGACAGATTTCCTGGAGACGGGTGTATATGACCGGAACCGGCCCTTCTATACCACGGCGTCTCCTTCTATGGACATTTTGATCTCCTCCAATTTGGAGCGGCTGTTGTATCAGCTTTCCGGCTCCGATGCCGAGGTGCGGGACTATATGGAGCAGTTGAGCAAAGATGGACGCTATGAGGTATCGGATGATCTGAAAGCAAAGCTGAAAAAAGAGTTTGCCGCCGGTTGGTGTTCCGATACGGATGCGGCGGAGACCATTGCCAAGGTCTTTGGCTGCGAGGGATATTTGATGGATACCCATACGGCGGTTGCTTACACCGTGCTGGAGAACTACCGGAAGCAGACCGGCGACCAGACACTCAGCGTGGTGCTCAGCACAGCGTCGCCCTATAAGTTCTGCGCCAGCGTACTGGAGGCCATGGGTGTTACGGAGCTGCGGGATGGCACCGAGATCATTTCTCAGCTGGAGGAGAAGACCTGCACCACGGCGCCGCTGCCTCTGAAGAGCCTGGCGGATAAGCAGGTACGCTTTACCCAAGTAGCGGAGAAAGTCCAGATGACAGATGTGGTGCTGGAGATGCTCTCCTAATGGCACTGTACGCAATCGGGGATCTGCATCTAAGCTTTCAGGCGAATAAGCCCATGGATGTGTTCGGCGGCAACTGGACCAATTATGTAGATAAACTCCGTCAGGGACTGAAGGTCGTTGGTCCGGAGGATACCACCGTGCTTTTAGGAGACCTCACCTGGGCCATGAGTTTGGCGGACGCGGTAGAGGATTTTCGGTTTATCAGCGAGATTCCCGGACGAAAGATCATTCTTAAGGGAAACCATGATTATTGGTGGTCTACGGCGAATAAGTTTTATCAGTTCTGTGCGGAGCAGGGCTTTGCAGATATGCTGGTGCTCAATAATAACTGCTGGTTCTATGAGGATATCGCCCTCTGCGGGACCCGGGGTTGGTTTTATGAAGAGGAGCGCCATGGCGCCCAGGACGAGAAGATATTTCGACGGGAACTGCTGCGGCTGGAGGCATCCCTAAAAGCCGCTGGGGACCGTGAGAAGCTGTGTTTCCTGCACTATCCGCCCCGCTTTGGAAGCTATCAATGTCAGGAAATCCTGGCGATGCTGCCTGCCTACGGTGTGAAGCAGTGCTTTTACGGCCATCTTCACGGTGACAGCCATAAGCTGGCCTTTCAAGGGAAACACGGCGGCGTAGAATACCGGCTTGTGGCGGCGGATTTTCTGAACTTTTGTCCCCTTCGGGTGCTGTAGAACTGAAAATGCTGCGTCCTGGGGGAAATAAATCCAATTTGCCCCTTGGAAAACCGGAAATTATCTGATATAATCTATAGGCTAACCTCGGCGTTATTGCGTGTTTTTACCTGCGCCGGGCTTTAAATTCATAAAAAGTGGCTACGGCCGTGAATACAGGAGGAAAAACCAATGAATGTGAAAAGCATTGAAAAAACAGAAAATAGCACCGCTACGGTGGTCCTGGAGGTCGAGAAGGTCCAGTTCCAGGCAGCCCTGGATAAGGCGTACCGGAAGGTGAAAAACGACATCTATATCCCCGGCTTCCGCAGAGGCAAGGCACCCCGGAAGATCGTGGAGGGCATGTATGGTGCCAATGTGTTCTATGAGGATGCCATCAACCTGATGTTCCCTGAGATTTGGGCCGAAGCCACCGAGAATGCGGATTTGAACGTGGTGGGCAATCCAAGCGTCGCCGATCTGAATGTAGAGGAAAGCGGCAACCTGGTGCTGACGATAGAGGCTGGACTGTATCCCGAGGTAACCCTGGGCGAGTACAAGGGCATTGAGGCCGAGAAGCCTGCGGTGGAAGTCACCGACGAGGAAGTTGACACCGAAGTAAAGAAGCTGGCTGACCGGAACGCTACGGTGGAGACTGTGGAGCGTGCGGCTGAAAACGGCGATACTGTTGTGATTGACTTTGAGGGATTTGTGGACGATGTTGCTTTTGAGGGCGGCGCCGGTGCAAACCAGAATCTGAAGCTGGGCTCTGGTACCTTTATTTCCGGCTTTGAAGAGCAGCTGGTGGGCGTGTCTGCCGGAGAGGAGAAGGATGTCAATGTGACCTTCCCCGAGGACTACGGTGCCGCAGAGCTGGCCGGAAAGCCCGCTGTATTCAAGGTCAAGGTCCACGAGGTCAAGGCTACCAACACCCCCGAGCTTGACGACGAATTTGCCAAGGACGTTTCCGAGACTGCCGATACCCTGGAGGACTTGAAGAAGGAACTCCGGGAGAAGCTGGAGAAGGAGAAGGCGGAGAACGCCGAGAACGCCTTTAAGAACGCTGTCATGGAGACAGCCATCAAGAATATGACTGTGACGATCCCCGATGCTATGGTGGAAGCCCAGCTGGACGATATCATGCAGCAGTACGCCATGAGCATGCAGCAGAGCGGCTTCTCCCTGGAGCAGTATGCGCAGATGATGGGCACTACCGTGCAGGGTGTTCGTGAGAGCCAGAGAGCTTCTGCCATGAGCCAGATTCAGAACACACTGCTGCTGGAGAAGGTGGCCGAGGTGGAGAACATCGAGATCACCGACGAGCAGGTAGAGGACTCCTATAAGCAGATGGCGGAGCAGTACGAAATGGAGATCGAGAAGGTTAAGGAGTATGTCCCCGCAGAGGAAATCAAGCGGGATCAGAAGTTCCAGAAGGCGATGGAGATCATCACCGAAAGCGCCAAGGCAAAAGCTCCCGCCGCCGAATAATTATTCCGGTGGGAATAGTTTCCTTGCGGCGCGGTTACAATGTGGCTACTGCGCCATGCCG
>CABSAB010000339.1 GCA_902475515.1 uncultured Eubacteriales bacterium
TGAAATGCCGGGGCTTCCCGCAAAAACGCCTCCACAACGGCTTCATTTTCCCGCGTTAAGATGGTACATGTACTATATAAGAGCTGTCCGCCGGGCCGCACATAGGCGGCGGCGTTCCGGAGGATCTGCCGCTGCAATTCCGGCAGGGCCTCCATGCTGGAAAGGTCTTTATAACGAATATCCGGCTTCTTTCGAATGACGCCCAGGCCGGAACAGGGCACGTCGGCGATGACGGCATCGAAGGCATCGAGGAACTCCTCCCGCAAGACGGCACCGTCATTTTCCAGCGTTTTCACAATGGTGACGCCCAGGCGCTGGGCTGCTTTTTCGATCTGGGGAAGCTTGCCGCCATGGAGGTCGCAGGAGACGATCTCCCCCCGATTTTCCATATACATGGCGGCGGCCATGGATTTACCGCCGGGGGCGGCGCACAGGTCCAAAACTTTCATGCCGGGCTTCAGATTCAGCACGGAAACCGCCAGGCGGGCCGCTGGGTCCTGAACCTGGAACAGTCCCGCTGCAAAAGACGGGAGCCGCTGAAGGTCACCGGTATGCTTCAGCAGGTAGCAGCCGGGCATCCAGCTGTGCGGGACAAAGGTCACGCCCTCCCCGCGCCATATCTCCTCCAGATGGGGAGCGTCGGTTTTCAGTGTGTTCACCTGAACGCAGGTCTCGGGGCGGCTATTGTCAGCCTCCAAAATCTTCTGGAGGTCCTTTCCCACGGACTGCTTCATGAGGTCCACCAGGGCCGGGGGATGGCTGTAGCGGATGGCATAGTCCTTCGGCAGTTCCAGAGCATCCTTCTGCCGGAGGAGGCTGCGGAGGACGGCATTGACCAGATTTCCCTCCCGGGGGGTACACTGCCGCTTGGCCTGCTTCACGGCCTCATTGACAGCGGCGGAGTCCGGCACCCGGTCCAAAAACAAAATCTGGTAGGCCGCCAGCCGCAGGATATCCCGGAGGGCCGGGGGCAGGCGTTTGCGCCCGGTGAGAAAGCTGTCGATATCATGATCCAGCAGGGCGCGGTTTTGCAGGACGCCGTAACAGAGGGTGGTGCAGAGGGCGGCATCCTTGTCCGTAAGCTTCGCCTTTTCCATATAGTCCCGCAGGACCGCATCGGACCAGGCGTCCGCAGTGCGGCAGGCGATCAAGGCCCGGAGGGCGGTGGTTCTGGCGGGCATGGCGAAAGCTCCTTCCTTTTTTATGCAAACGGCGGCGATCATTCGTCGATCTGAATGGGGTGGCCCCGGAGGTAGTCGGCGGCACGCATGCGTTTGCCGCCCTGAGCCTGGAGTTCCTCCACCAGGAGGACGGCTCCGCCGCCGCAGGCCATCTCGAGGCCCTGCTTGGTTGAGGCTATGGGGGTGCCGGGCGCTTTGTCCGTGGTCTTATCCAGAGGCTTCACGGAAAAAACTTTACAGGGCTTCCCGGAAAGGTCCATGGTGGCCACGGGCCAGGGGATCATGCCCCGGACCTGGCAGGATATCTCCCGTGGGGATCTGTTCCAGTCGATGGGGGCCATGGCCTTTTGCAGCATGGGGGCATAGGTGGCCTTCTCCGGGTCCTGAGGGATGCGGGTGGCCGTGCCTGCACCGATGGCGGAAACGGTCTTGGACAGAAGCTCCGCACCCAGGTCCGCCAGGCGGAGCGTCAGGGTCTCGGTGGTGTCGGTATCAGAGATGGGGGTGGTCAGCGTATCGATCATATCCCCCTCATCCATGCCCTCTGAGAGGTACATGGCGGTGACGCCGGTCTCCTTGTCGCCGTTCAGGATGCTCCACTGGATGGGCCCCGCGCCCCGGAGCTTGGGCAATAGACTGGCATGAATATTGATACAGCCGTATTTCGGGATATCCAGCACAGCTTTCGGCAGCAGCTTTCCATAGGCCACCACGCAGATAAGCTCCGGCTGCAAAGCTGCAAGCTTCGCCACCACGGCATCATCCTTGAACGTTGTGGGCTGGATCACAGGGAGATCATGGGAAACAGCAAACGCTTTCACCGGAGAAGGCAGGAGCTTCATGCCCCGGTTCTTGGGGGTGTCGATCTTGGTATAGACGGCGGCGATGTCGTGGCCGTCCTCGTACAGGCGGCGAAGGCATGTGGCCGCGATCTCGGGGGTGCCCATATAGACGATCCTCACGCTTCCTCTGCCTCCTCCGCTTCGGCAGCTTCTGCCTCAAGCTTTGCAAGGTCCTCCTCGGTGAGAAGGCGGTCCGCCCGGTCCACAAACAGAATGCCGTCCAGGTGCTCACACTCATGGACAAAACACCGGCCGATCAGTCCGGAAGCCGTCTTTTCAAAGACCTCGCCATTCCGGTCCAAAGCGCGGACGGTGACGGTCATAGGGCGCTTGACCTCGCCCCAGACGCCGGGGATACTGAGGCAGCCCTCCAGGTCCACCTGCTCGCCCTCGGTGGCGATGACCTCCGGGTTCACCAGTTCCAAAATCTCGCCGTTTTCCTGCTCGATGACCACGATGCGGCGCAAAATCCCCACCTGGGGGGCCGCTAAGCCCACACCGCCGGAATCCTTCAGGGTCTCCACCATATCGTCAATCGTCTTGTGGAGCCGGTCATTGAAGGCTGTGACGGGGCGGGAGCGCTTGCGAAGGCTCTCCTCATATTGGTCTTTGGTCAAAATCGTTCTCAGTGCCATACTCTTCCTCCTGCATCAGCCCAGGGGATTGACATCCACGCAGGCTGTGATATGTGCATTTATTTTTTCCTTGGAAAACCACTTCAGCAGGGACGCCAGCAGGTCCCGGAGGGGCCGGGAGTTCTTTGCAAGCAGGGTCAGCTGATAGTGATAGCGGTTCATGACCCGCACCACACTGGCGGGGGCGCTGATGCAGGCCGCCTGTCAGGATTACGAT
>CABSAB010000340.1 GCA_902475515.1 uncultured Eubacteriales bacterium
CTGGAGACGGCTTTGATCCGGCAGGGGATGGACCCGGCCGCTGCGGTCAGAGAAGCCGCAAAGACGATCTCATAGCCGATCTCGTAGGTATAGCCCCCCGCCACGTTGGCCGCCGTGGTGAGGCTGCCAAGGTCCATGGGCACCAGGGGGCTTCCCTTGAACTCCTTCACATACATATTGGCAATGCCGAACAGCAGCAGCACCGGACTCACCGTCATGACCGAGCCCCGCAGGCTCCCCGTGACGCCAAACACCAGCAGATACAGCAGCAGATAGACCACATAGTTCGCCAGTACGTCCTCTTCCTTTGACAAAAAACCCGTAATGAAGTTACCGTTGAGCCGCTCCACAGCCACCAGCATCACCATAGGGACCAGCAGGAACAGAAGGAACATCCAGATTCCCCGGAACCATTTGGGCCTTTCCCAGCGCAACGCCACACAGGGGAACACCAGCAGTGCCGCCCCCAGGCTCACAAACAGCAGGGTCTTTCCCCACTCCTCCAGGGCCAGAAAATCCCCGGCGTGGGCCGTGACAAAAGAAAGCAGCAGGAACGACAAAACCGCTCCCACCCGAATCGAACGACGTGTAGCATGCATATTTCAAACACTCCAGTGTATCATTTCACAATTTTAATCATTATTATAGCAACATTCCCGCAGATTTGTATGACAAATCGATGAATTTTCTCTTTTTCGTGAAAATAGCCAAAGAACCGCAGAGTCCACGAAAATGCTCCGTGGCTCTGCGGTGATACTTTTTATTTAGGGTCTACCTACCCACCCTGGGGTCTTCATGCCATCCTGGTAGCCGAGGGTTCCCCGGCACATCCGGTCAGCCAGCATGGCCCGGCGCTTCTCGTCATCGTCCTGGCGAATGGTGATCCGGAATTCCTGCCAGGAAAGTACATAGCCCGCATAGAGCTTTGTGTGTTTATCCGTCACCGGCTTATCCCCCACGCGGATATTCCCTGCCTGGAGTTCCCGGTCAAGGGCCTTTCCCTGGAGCAATTCCAGTTGACGCATTACCCGCTCCACATTGGTGTACCACCTGGCGATGGGATAGACAAGGTCTACAGTCTCCTCCTGAGGCAGTCTTCCCAGCTGATAGAGCTTTTGCTCTGCCGACAGGCTGATGGAAAACCTCACGCCGGCCCCGGTGTTTTCCGCCTTGCAGCTGCCCCCGTGCAACGTCACGATGGTCCGGCAGATGGCAAGGCCCAGGCCGCTGCCCCGTTCATTCCGGGCGCTGTCCCCCTGCCAGAAGGTCTCCCACACCTTGGAAAGCTGCTCCGCGGGGATGGGCCTTCCCTGGTTCTCCACCGAGAAGGTCTCCCGGTCCATGCCGATGCGCAATATGATCTTCCCGCCCTCGGGGGTATGGCGGATGGCATTGGTCATAAAGTTCTCCACCACCTGCCCCAGCCGGAAGCGGTCTGCGTTTACGGCCGTCTCCCCCACCTGCCAGGCCAGGCTCAGGCCCTTTTTCTCGATCTCGGGCATCAGGGGATCGATGATCTCCCGGGCCAGGGCCTCCAGGTCCATATCTTCCCGCTGGAGCTTATACCGCCCGGCCTCCAGCCGGGAAAGGTCCAGAAGCTCCAGCACCATCCGGTCCATTTTTCCGGTCTCCTCCCGGATCACGCTCAGATAGTGGCTCTGCTTTTCCGCGTCAATGTTCTCCTGGAGGGCCTCGGCATAGGACGAAAGCACCGCAATGGGCGTTTTCAGCTCATGGGCAATGGCGGAGGTCATCTCCCTGCGGGACTTTTCGGCATCCTTGGCGTATTCCAGCGCCTGGGTCTGCCGGGTGATCTCGTCCTGATACTGCCGGCGTTCCTTACTGCTGGCATAGCGGTAACTGGAGGCCAAAAACATCCCGGCGAACATGTACAGCAGCGCCAGAAACACCGGAACACCGCTGCCCCAGAGCTCTCTCCACGCCAAATCAATGGAGGAAAACTCCGCCAGATACACCACCCGTACATAGCCGCTCCGGCTCCCCAGCTGCTGATACGCGGGAATGATCTTGCCGAACAGCAGCTTGGTGTGAAAGATCGTCCGGTTCCACGGCTTCCGGAGGATGGTCGGTGCGGACCAATCCGACCGTTCCAGAGAAAATCCGCTTTCCCGCACCTCCTCCAGCAGGCGGTCGTCCGTCTCCCACTGCTTCACAAAGGGCGAGGCGATGCCCGTGGTGCCGAAATACTTGGTGAGCCTTGTGAGCTCAATATTCCTCGCACTCCGGGCATCGGTCGAATTTTTGACCTTGTAGTTCGCCGTGCGGGAAAATATGGCGTGAACGTTTTGAAGCTCCGCCCCCTCCGGCGCCTCCAGGGGGCTTTCATAGTCTATCCGGCCATAGGCGTTGTACAGCGTTTGTATATAAAACAGGTCATCGTCCCAGTAGCCCACCACATGGAAGCCGTTCTCCCCCAGCAGGGCGGTGTTCAGCAGGGCCTGGGCCACATCGGCGGAATTTTCGTGGGCAAATACCATGGGGATGCGTTCCACGGTCCCATCCTCCCAGGTGATTTCCGCCAGCAACATATTCCGGGAATAGACCGGCGTCTCCCAGCGGTTTCCGCTTTGTACCCCAATGGCGGAAACGCAGCGAAAGGCATAGCTGCCGGAAAGCCCCAGCTCGTTGTCCGCCATCAGCTTCTGATACCGGAAAATCTGTTCCCGCTGGGTCTCATCGTCATTGAACTGCGCTGCCTCGGCCGCAACCCTCTCCAACGCCTGGGCGCAGACTTCCTCGGTCCCGCTCTCCATGGTCTCCTGGATCACATAGGCGCTTTTCAGCAGCAGCACCCCGAAGCTCAGCAGATACAGCACCGCCAGCGCCCCGATGATCACCAGGCCGCCCCG
>CABSAB010000341.1 GCA_902475515.1 uncultured Eubacteriales bacterium
GGCGTCTTTCCGCCGCCCTCTGACGGGCGGCATCCTCGTCCAGCTGTCGGAACTGCCGCTCGTAGAACGATTCCACCGCCATCTGGATGGGGCGGATGGTGTAGAGCAGGTTTCCGTTGAGCGGCCGGCCGTCCTTGCTCCGTATCATGGTCGGCTCGGTGTGGATGAGACCTTTCTCCTCCAGGCTGCGCACATATTTGCTGACCGTGTTTTCGCACATGCCCAGCGCTTTGCCGATGGTCTTGTAGCTGGGCCAGCACTGATAGGTTTTTCTGTTCTCGATGCTCAGCAGGTAGCAGTAGATCGAGATCTCCGGATGACTGAGCCCGATGTGAAACACTTCGTTGGGAACCAGAAAATAGTTTTTGCGGGGATCGCGTTTGGGCCACTGTTGAAACTTCATTTTGTTCATTTTGCACCACCTTTCTTTTTCATCTCCACGAAACGAACTTCTCTTTGAGCGCCGCCGCGCAGAGCAGCGGCAGACCGACACAGATTCAAATGTTCATCGCTTCCATCCTCCTTTCTCACACAAAATAAAACGCCCCCGCAGAATTTGTGGGAGCAGTGTCTACATTTCTTTTTTCACCTCTCTGTGATAGAATGAAACCATCTGGAGGTGAGAAGATGGGCCAGAGCAAATACCGTATTTTTGAACTGTCCGCCCGGGCGGTGATGAGTTATGCCGCGCAGGAAAACGGGCAGTGGCACTTTGCCCTTGACCGTGCGGCGACGGAAAAGTGCAAGCGGGTTTCCGCCCTTCATGAGCAGGACGGCAATGCGCTGTTCTTTCAGATCATGTGTGTCGTGCAGGGAGATGACTTTTCCGAGCCGACAGACGACCGGCCCATCGAAGGACTATCCGATGTGATTTTTTACATGGACTTCTCCGGGATCTTTGACCGCAGCAGCACACTGCCCCGCCAGCAGATCCGTCAGGAGAAGGCCCGGGATATGTTCCGCCCGGAGGGTATGCAACTGGATCTGGGATCGGGGATGCACCGCTATCTCGCCTTCGAACGCTCGGGCAGCATGAGCCGCCAGAGCAAGCTGTCCTTTCTCCGGACGGATGTGTACGACCAGGTGCGCCGCCGCATCCAGATGGACATGACCATCGGCGACTGTCAGCTCAGCAAGCTCTACGCCTACAACGGCCTGATGCTTTCCAGCGGCACACGGCTGGACGGGATCGACATCGACAAGCCCCACCGAGTCATCGCGGTGGATAACCCGGTGGTGATGACCAGGGGCGTCCCGGTCGTCACGGTGGAAGACGACGGCACCCAGAACAGCACCCGGAAGTATCACCGGGTGGAGCGCCGGATGGACATTCCCATCACCTGCTTTGACGGAGAAGGACTCATCTCCAAGCAGTACGCCAAGGTCATCGACCGGGCGCTCTGCGGCGCTGTCGTCCACACTTCCTTTCAGATCCGTCTGCCCTACATCAAGGGGATGGTGCATCAGGTGGACTTCCAGGAGATCCTGGACCTGTGCGGCCAGACCGTGATCCGGGACAGCTGGGGGCAGGAGCACCATGTCAAGGACGTGGACATCATTCTCACCAAGAGTATGTTCAAGGGGTTTGGCTGGCTGAAGGACAGCGGGATGACCTGGGCGGACTATTGGGACGCGTTCCGGCGCTACCGCCACGCTTTGTACATCACCAATGTGAGCAAGGTGAAACCGGAGACCCACACCGAACTGAACTACCAGTTTTTGAACACGGTATCCATCCGGGAGGAGGAGTTCCGTCCCCGGAATCTGCCCGACGGCTGGGATCACAGCCCGGAGGAGGACGAGCGGAACTGGCTCACCAAGCAGACCGAGGTAGCCTACTACAATTTTTGCGCCAACAAGACCTTCCAGCAGGAATACTTTCTGCAGCGGATGAACCGCTGGGGCATTCTGCCCTTTCGCAAAAACCGGGAGCATCTGCTGGGAGAGATCCTGCGCAAAAATCCGCGCATGATCGGCGAACCGATCTACCAGCAGGAGCTGGCCGGCAGGGCAAAACAGATTTTGAAGAACTACTCGCTGGGGCGGCTGATCGTAGCCGGGGACAACCGCTATCTCTCCGGCGATCTGATGGATTTTTTAAGCTATCTGCTGGAGACGCTTCCACAGAAGAAGCGGAACAAGGCTTTTTATGATGTGACCAAAAGTTTACGATTCAAAACCAGCGCCTTCTACGCTCCCGGTGCGGCCTATCAGCACGGAGACACCTGCACCCTGCTGCGCAATCCCCATATTGCGAGAAATGAGGAACTGCAGCTCTCCTCCTACGATGCCAAGAAAGAAAAGCGGCAGATGCGGAATTTCTATTTCCGGCATCTCACCGATCTGGTCATGGTGGACTCCACCATGCTGGCGGCGGAGCGGCTGGGCGGCGCGGACTATGACGGGGATATGGTCAAGACCATCGCCGACCCCATTTTGAACGAGTGCGTCCGCCGAAACTACGAGGCATCGCGCGGTATCGCGGACGACGCGCTTTCCAACGAGGCCAACATCCCGCTGCTGATGATCCCATCCGCAACACCCCTGATCCGCAGCGCAGAGGATTGGGAAGCTCGGTTTGAGGTGGTGCGCGGTACCTTCTCCTCCCGGGTGGGGCAGATCTGCAACGCCGCTCTGGATCGCAGCATCATCGCCTACAACGAAAACTCAGACGCAGAGGAGCGCAAACGCCTTCAGGACGAGACCGAAGTGCTGGCCATTCTGACCGGGCTGGAGATCGACTCGGCCAAGAGCGGCATCCGCCCGGATTTGGATGAGTATCTGAAAACGCGGCGGGTGCGGCGGACGCCTTTTCTCCAGTATAAAAATCTGGTGGATGACGCTGAGGAG
>CABSAB010000342.1 GCA_902475515.1 uncultured Eubacteriales bacterium
TGGCCCAGTTCTACGAGCGCGCGGGCTGCATCAAGTGCCTGGGCAGCGATGACCGTGAAGGAAGCCTCACTGCCATTGGTGCGGTCTCCCCGCCCGGCGGCGACACCTCCGAGCCCGTCTCCCAGGCAACCATGCGGATCGTCAAGGTGTTCTGGGGCCTGGATTCCTCCCTGGCCTACGCCCGGCACTTCCCGGCCATCAACTGGCTGAACTCCTATTCCCTGTATATGGACACCCTCCAGCCCTGGCTGGATGAGCATATCAACAAAAACTGGACCAAGAACCGCTATCGCGCCATGGCCACTCTACAGGAGGAAGCGGAGTTGGACGAGATCGTGAAGATGGTCGGTAAGGATTCCCTTGGTGTGGACGATCAGCTGACGCTTGAAATCGCCAAGATGATCCGGGAGGACTTCCTCCAGCAGAACTCCTTCAACGAGATCGACTGGTACTCCTCCTTTGACCGGCAGTTCCGGCTGCTGGATATGATTTTGAACTACGACACCCTCTGCCGGGACGCCATCACCAAGGGCGCACCCCTTTCGGAGCTTGTAAATATCGACGCCCGGGAGAAGATCGGCCGTGCAAAGTCCGTCCCTGACGACGAGTATGTGGAAGTCTACAAGAAGATCGAGGACGATATGGCGGCCCAGATCGAAAAAATCATCGCAAAGGCAGGTGCTGAGGACTATGATTAAAGAATACCGTACCATTTCCGAGGTCTCCGGCCCTCTGATGCTGGTGAAAAACGTCGAGGGCGTCACCTACGACGAGCTGGGCGAGATCGAGCTTCCCAACGGGGAAATCCGCCTCTGCCAGGTGCTGGAGATCGACGGCTCCGACGCCTTAGTGCAGCTGTTCGATTCCTCCACGGGCATCAACCTGGCCCGGAGCAAGGTTCGCTTTCTGGCCCATCCTCTGCAACTGGGCGTATCCGAGGATATGCTGGGGCGCGTGTTTGACGGCATGGGCAAGCCCATTGACGGCGGCCCGGACATTCTCCCGGCGGCCTATATGGACATCAACGGCCTGCCCATGAACCCCGCCGCCCGGAACTATCCTTCGGAGTTTATCCAGACGGGTATTTCCGCCATCGACGGTCTGAACACCCTGGTCCGCGGACAGAAGCTGCCCATCTTCTCCGGTTCCGGTCTGCCCCACGCAGCCCTGGCGGCGCAGATCGCCCGGCAGGCCAAGGTGCTGGGGGACGCGGAGGGCAACTTCGCCGTGGTCTTTGCGGCCATCGGCATTACCTTCGAGGAATCCGAGTACTTCATTCAGGAGTTCCGCCGCACCGGTGCCATTGACCGGACGGTGCTGTTCTCCAACCTTGCAAACGACCCCGCCATCGAGCGTATCGCCACCCCCCGGATGGCCCTGACGGCGGCGGAATATCTGGCCTTTGAAAAGGGCATGCACGTGCTGGTTATCATGACCGACATCACCAACTACGCCGAGGCCCTCCGCGAGGTCTCCGCGGCCAAGAAGGAGGTCCCCGGACGGCGCGGCTATCCCGGCTACCTTTATACGAACCTTGCCACCATCTACGAGCGGGCAGGCCGCCGGATCGGCTGTGATGGTTCCATCACCATGATCCCCATTCTGACCATGCCCGAGGACGACAAGACCCACCCCATCCCGGACCTGACGGGCTATATCACCGAGGGCCAGATCATTTTGTCCCGGGACCTGCACCGGAAGGGCATCAACCCGCCCATCGACGTGCTGCCCTCCCTGTCCCGTCTGAAGGATAAGGGTATCGGCGAGGGCAAGACCCGGGAGGATCACGCCAATACCATGAACCAGCTCTTTGCGGCCTATTCCGCCGGCAAGGAAGCGGCAGAGCTTATGACCATTCTGGGTGAAGCAGCCCTTTCCGAGACCGATAAGCTCTATGCCAAGTTCGCCACGGAGTTTGAAAACATCTATGTCTCCCAGGGCAACGACGCAAACCGCTCCATTGAGGAGACGCTGAACATCGGCTGGAAGCTCCTTTCCATCCTGCCCAAGAGCGAGCTCAAGCGGATCAACACCAAGTATATCGAAAAATACTATCCGGAAGAGAACAAGGCGTAAGGGGGCGGGTCTATGGCATCTACAACCATCAACCCCACCCGTATGGAGCTCACCCGGCTCAAATCCCGGCGGACCACCGCCATCCGGGGGCACAAGCTCCTAAAGGATAAGCGGGATGAGCTTATGCGCCAGTTTCTCGACATCGTGCGGCTGAACCGGGAGCTGCGGGCCAAGGTGGAAACGAAGCTTATGGAGGCCCACAGCGCCTTCACCGTAGCTTCCGCTGTCATGAGTCCGGAAATGCTGGAGCAGGCGCTGAGCTACCCCAAGCAGTCCGTATCTCTCGACATGGGGTTCCAGAACATCATGAGCGTGAATGTGCCCAAGTACACCTTCCACACGAAAAATGATGATGCGGCGGAGATCTACCCCTACGGCTTTGCCCAGACCTCCGGCGAGCTGGACGACGCACTGGAGGCCCTGTCCGAGGTATTCCAGGATATGCTGGAGCTGGCTCAGGTGGAAAAGACCATGCAGCTCCTGGCCCAGGAGATCGAAAAGACCCGCCGCCGGGTGAACGCACTGGAGTATGTGATGATCCCCGAGTACGAGAAGAATATCAAGTATATCTCCATGAAGCTGGACGAAAACGAACGTTCCAGCACCTCCCGGCTCATGAAGGTCAAGGACATGATGCTGGCCGAGCAGGTGGAAAAAGCCGAGCAGAAGCGGCTGGAACGGGAAGCCGCCCGAAAAGCGGCAAAAGAATCCAATTGATCAGCATACACCCCAGAGAGTACCCGCTCTCTGGGGTCGTAGCCGTCACC
>CABSAB010000343.1 GCA_902475515.1 uncultured Eubacteriales bacterium
AAGCGGCCGGAGACGATGCGCATAAAGGCGATGCGGTCCCGGTGGGCCTTGTTCATGTTGGCCTGGATCTTGAACACAAAGGCGGAGAAATCCGGCGAGAAGGGGTCGATAACCTCCTCCCCAGCGGTTCTGGAAAGGGGCGGCGTGGTCATGTTCAGAAATTCATTGAGGAACGGCTCCACGCCGAAGGTGGTCAGAGCCGAGCCGAAGAATACCGGGCTCTGCTGTCCCGCCCGGACCTTCTCCAGGTCGAATTCCGCCCCGGCTCCCAGCAGGTCCACTTCCTCCTGGAGCTGCTGCCACTTTTTCTCACCGATGAGCTCCCCCACATGGGGATCATCCAGCTCCACCTGCTCCGCGCCGCTTTTACTTTTAAAGGAGGTGTCGGAGAAAAATAAAATCTGCTTGCTGGGCCGGTCATAGACCCCCTGAAACTCCTTGCCGGAGCCGATGGGCCAGTTGATGGGGCAGGTCTCGATGCCCAATTCCTGCTCGATCTGTTCGCACAGCTCAAAGGGGTCCCGGGCGTCCCGGTCCATTTTGTTGATGAACGTGAAAATGGGGATGTTCCGCAGGGTGCAGACCTTGAACAGCTTCCGGGTCTGAGGCTCCACGCCCTTGGCGGCGTCAATGACCATCACCGCGGAATCCGCCGCCATGAGCGTCCGGTAGGTGTCCTCAGAGAAGTCCTGATGGCCCGGTGTGTCCAGAATGTTGATGCAGTATCCCCCGTAGGAAAACTGCAAGACCGAGGACGTGACCGAGATGCCGCGCTGCTTCTCGATCTCCATCCAGTCGGACACCGCGGCCCGGCTGTTCTTCTTGCCCTTGACCGCGCCCGCCTGGGCGATGGCCCCGCCGTAGAGCAAAAATTTCTCTGTCAAGGTCGTCTTACCGGCGTCCGGGTGCGAAATGATCGCAAAGGTCCGGCGCCTTGTAATTTCTTCTTGTAGATTCATATAGAAACCTCCGTTTTGGGGTAAGTAATTGCGAAAAAGAAAAAATCTTACACGGAAAAGCACTCCTCTTACAGGTATTATAGCATGAAATGGAAAAAAATACGCTTATTTTGGGAATGGAGACCGCAGCGGAGCAACGGTGGAAGAATGCGCTTCGTAGGGGCCGATGCCCACATCGGCCCATGTTGCGGGTTTGCCAAGAGGTTTCCGGTATCGTTATTCTCTCCAAAAATCCCGAAGTCCCAATAAACGGACGAAGTAAATCTGAAAAAGGAAATAGTAAAAATCTCCCGTGCTGGCGCACGAGAGATTTTTGGTGACCCCGACGAGAATCGAACTCGTGTTACAGCCGTGAAAGGGCCGTGTCTTAACCTCTTGACCACGGGGCCACGGGAAAGAGATAGAAAAAAGGCGGAAAAAGACTTTCCGCCTTTTGTGGTAGCGGCAACTGGATTCGAACCAGTGACACTCCGGGTATGAACCGAATGCTCTAGCCAGCTGAGCTATGCCGCCATATGCCTGCAAAGGGCAAATAAGATTATAGCTTGTATCATAAAATTTGTCAACACTTTTTTGAGGAACGCCTCCGGTTTTTCTAAAATGCACCAATCATAATCCTCCCACCCCAGGCACATACTAGAAGCGGTGATGGTATGAAAGTTTGGCAAAGCGCCGTCATGGCCTACATCGGCGGCATGCTCTATGTGCTCATAGAGCTTGTGTGGCGGGGTTGGAGCCATGGCAGCATGTTCGTGGTGGGGGGCCTGTGCTTCCTGCTGCTGGGGGTCATCCACCGGCGGCTGGGCCATACCCCGCTGCTTATGCAGGCGGTATTGGGCGCGGTGGTGATCTCGGCCATGGAGCTGCTGTCAGGGCTGTATTTAAACGTCTTTCTGGACCTGCGGGTCTGGGACTACAGCGGCCTTCCCTATAATCTCCTGGGTCAGGTGTGCGTGGCGTATTTTTTCCTGTGGATCTGGGTGGCCATGGCAGGCTGTCCCCTGGCGGGGCGGCTGCAGCAAAAGCTCTTTGGCTCCATCCGGGCCCCCGCGTAAAAAAACTGCCGATTCAGGATCTCCTGCCCGGCAGCTTTTGTTACATTCCGGCGTCGGTTTTTGTAAAGCCCACCGCAGGCGCCGTCTCCGCGGGGGTGGGTTCCGGCGAAGGCTCCTCCGTGGGGGCGGGGGTCTCCTCTGCAGGTTCCGGTGTCTCCTCCGGGGGGGCCTCCTCCTCGGGTGTCTCGGCCTCCGGTGCTTCCTCCCAGGCCGCCGCGTCGTAGACCTCTCCCTCCAGGGGCAGTCCGTCCCCGGTATCCACATGGATAGTCCGCCGCTGTATGGTCTGGTTTCCCGTGCTGTCCCGCACGGTGTAGGTCAATACATATGTTCCCGGGGTGGTGGGGTCCACCGTGCCCGAGACGATCACCTGGTCCGTCAGGATGCCGTCGGCGCTGTCTCTGGCGGTGTAGCCGGGCTCTGTGTATTCCTCGCCCACCTGCAGGTGCATCTCCGCCGCGCCGGTGAGCCGGATCTCCGGCGGTGTGGTGTCTGCGTAGGAGATGGTGCGGCTGCGGCGGGTGGAATTTCCCAGGGAATCCGTGACCTCATAGAGGATCTTGTCCCCCTCGGCCCAGACCTTTACTTGCCGTGTCAGCTCCTGATAGCGGGCGTCCTGGGCAAAATAGCCCGGCTCTGTAAAGGCGCTGCCCGTTTCCACCTGGATCTCCTGCCCGCCCATGAGCAGCAGCTGAGGCGGGATCTGGTTGTCATAGAGTGCGTCCCGTTCTAAAAGGCCGCTCCAGATGCCGTTTTGTTCCAGAAAGGTGCCGTCCAGCAGCACTCCCAGGGAAAAGGGCACCGTCGAACCCTCCGGGGCCGG
>CABSAB010000344.1 GCA_902475515.1 uncultured Eubacteriales bacterium
GAAACAAAAGTTGAATGCGACGGCATACCGTAGAATGTTGAGAACCCGCGTGTCAGTTTCGTCATACTCAAATGCACCATACGAGATAGTTCCTCACATGAAGGGGCGAATGCAAGCTGCCCGTCTATAATTCTCTTGGCTTCCATAATGGCAGTCCTCTCAGTCCGAGACATCGAAATATTATTGCCCATCAGGATGTCCAGTTCAAGCACTTCGCTCAAATAAATAGAAAGCAGTTCCAGCAGCTTGCCATCTAAATATAAATATCCAAGACCGCCGCGATACTGTGTGAACCGGCTTGTCTCCGCTAAAATTTGCTCCATAACGGGTGTTACCGGGACTTTAGAAATCCCGTTAAGAAGTTTCTTTTCATAAGCAGTTACTTCCTGCCCGTCAAAGTAATCTGCAAGAAGGTGAGAAAAATAAGAAACGGGGATTTTTATGCTCTTGAATAAGAAATTGCTGTCTTTTTTGTAGCAAATGTATTCTGTACATCCGTGCCCAGCATAAATACAGGACTCATTCTTTTTAATAGAGACAGAACGCCGTTCATCCATGATCCCCCAGGAAATTCCGTCATTCAGGCAGAAAATAATTTGCATATACTCCTTACTGACACATCCCTGCACATTCATATCAGAGCGGTAGTTTAATTCCCAATCAGAAAGAATCACCCCATGCTTAATTTTTGTTTGAGTAATACGTCCGCTCCCTAATTCATTGGGGATATCCAAAGCAATAGTTTGTGGAGAATTGGAGATTAAATCATTATAGAGTTGATTGAGGTAACAATTATTATAAGTCACGGCAGGATTTCACCTCTTTTCACACAAAAGTTTCTATAGTTTTAACTGCACCATCTTCACCATACCGAACCGGTCCGAAACCGCCATGCTGATCTTTGTGGACAGCTTCAGGCCGTTTCGGGGGATATGGCGGTAATAGGACTCCTCAGCCAGCACCCTGACCTCACTGCCGATTTTCCCAGCCAGCACCGATGCGGAATCCACATAGAAGAACATCTGCGCGTCCCCATGACCCACCTGCTTCATGTATTTTTTCCGCATCATGGCCATACCGCTCTTGCTCACGGTGTCAAAGACGATTTCGACCTCTCCAAACCCCGTGAGCATCCGCAGGAGGCCCACAACCTTGCTTTCCTCAAAATAGTGGAACAGGCCGCCGGCGGTGACCAGAATGGGAGCATCCGGCGCATCCGTGCGGATCTGCCTGATCCAGTCTCCGGCAAAGGCGTCCCCGGCGAGATAGGTCTCCCGCTCCGACTCCGGCAGCAGCTCCCGCCGGTACTCCACCACATGAGGCAGGTCCACAGCATACCAGCGCGACCTTCCATTGTCGCAGCGGAAATAAGCCGTCTCCAGACCGCAGCCCAGCTGAACAATCACACCGTCCGGCCTGCGCTCCAGAAACGCCCGGATGAACCGGTCCATATTGGCAGACCTGGCGGCGGAGGCCAGCAGGGTATACTGGCTCTGTCCGTCCTGCTCCGGTAGGCTGGAAGGCAGTTTCTTTTTCAGTTCCAGCGCCTTTGGATCGTACAGGATCTGCGGGCAGTACTCGCTGGCATAGATCCTGCCCAGCATAGGGACAAACAATGTGTCCTCCACAACGCCAAAATGGGACATTTGAAATCCTCCTTTCAAGCAACCTGACTCAGCCCAGCGCCACATCCAGCGTCATCATGAGGGTAAAGCCGACCGCAAACAGTATGGTTCCCACATTGGAGTGCTTTCCCACTGACATCTCCGGGATCAATTCCTCTACTACCACATAGACCATCGCTCCGGCGGCAAAGCTCAGGGCATAGGGCAGCACCGGGACTAAAATTCCGGCCAGTAGGATGGTCAGGATGGCGCCTATTGGCTCCACTGCGCCGGACAGCATCCCATACAGGAAGGAGCGGGATTGGGAGAACCCCTCTGCTTTCAAGGGCATGGATATGATTGCGCCCTCCGGGAAGTTCTGAATGGCAATTCCCAGAGAAAGAGCCAGTGCCCCCGCCAGCGTGATACCGCTATCTCCGTAGAGCCACCCGGCATAGACCGCCCCTACCGCCATTCCTTCCGGGATGTTGTGCAGCGCCACAGCCAGCGTCAGCATGGTCGTCTTTCCAAGACTGCTTTTGATGCCCTCGGCCTCCGCGCTGCCGTGGTGCAGATGCGGAATCAGCCGATCCAGTCCCAGCAGGAAAAGGATGCCGAGCCAAAAACCTACAACGGCGGGGACAAAGGACCACCGCCCCATGTCCACAGCCTGCTCCATTGCGGGCAGCAGCAGACTCCAGACGGAAGCCGCCACCATTACCCCTGCCGCAAAGCCGGTCAGAGCGCGCTGCACCAGTTCGCTCAAGTTATTCCGCATAAAAAAGACGCAGGCTGCACCCAGCGTCGTCCCGGCAAAGGGGATCAGCAGCCCTTGCCATAGTTCAATCGGCATAATCTCCTCCAATCTAACCGTGAATGTATTCCGCAAAGTCGATCCGGACGATCTGCAGGTGCATCGGTCCGTCGGCCAGCTTTGCCAGCGGCTGACGGACGCAACCAAGAACCGTATAGGAATCTCGTACACGGAGTCTTTCTCGATTTTGTACTTCTCCACAGGCCCTCCTCAAAAAGTGTAGTGTCCTATGATTGATTATAGTTAGCTATCGCTAACCCGTCAAGTCATTTCCCTGCTGGTCGATAAATTTCCCTCACAGCTGCAATGAAACACCCCACACAAGAATCAGGTGGACGATCTTCTGAGTTCCCGAAAATATGCAAGATTCAGAATCTCTTTGTCCTTTCTCTGGGCGTAGCGCAGAGTTTGATATGCTC
>CABSAB010000345.1 GCA_902475515.1 uncultured Eubacteriales bacterium
TCATTTAATAGAATGCGCTCCCCACCCAATTCCCGGAGGGCGATACGCTCCCGGTCAGCAAAGGGGTGCGTTTCCGGAATCACCAGATAGTACTGCTCCTCGATCAGCGGCGTCCAGTCGTATTCTGCCGCCGGAAGGGGCTCAAAGGTCAGCGCAAAGTCCACGGTTCCCCGGTCCAGCAGGGCCTTGGTCTTTTCGGGGTCAAAGGCCCGCCGCTGGCGAAACAAAACGTCCGGGTGCTCCGCCATATACTGCACCATCAGCTGGTTGATCTGCCGGGCGGCGCTGGTGGCAATGGAGACCCGGCCCACATGCTGGTCCCGCATTTCCTTGAGCTGCTGCTCCCCATCGGAGAGCTCCCGCATGACGGTCTCGGCCCGTTGATAAAACGCCCGGCCATAGTCGCTCAGGATGATGCCCCGGCCGCTGCGCTCAAACAGCGGCACCCCCAGGCTCTCCTCCAGTCTGGAGATGCATCGGCTGACGGAGGACTGGGCCACGTGCAGGGAATTGGCTGCCGCCGTCATGTTTTCGGTGCGGGCCACGGCGAGAAAGTATTCGATCTGAAGTAGGTCCATAATCCGGCTCCTCTCGAGTGCCTTTTTGGCATATTTTCATGGGGGAATGATATCTATATTGGATATATCCATGCGCCCGGCGGCATGAATCGGCCCGCCATGGGCGCATTTATTCTGCGGTGTGCATTGTACGGAAGCCATGAGATATTAGACAGAGGGCCGCTCGGCGCTTACAATGAAACCGGACTGGAGATGCGATCCCTTCCCGGCCATTTTAGCATGTTTGCGGAGGATTTGCAATTCGGCAGAAACCGGGATCGGGCGATCAATAATCCATATCAAGAAACAGAAAGGAGCATCCCCCAAATGAAAAAGAGTTTGTCCCTGATCCTTGCAATAGTTTTGGCATTCGGACTGCTGTCCGGCTGCGGAGGCGGCCAAACCGACTCCAATGCGGGTGCAGCGGAAGCATCGGCAGCTTCTGTGGAAACAGTGCCCGAAGCCAGCGAGGATCCCGCTTCCACCCCTGAAACTGCCGCGGACAGCGCCGGGGAAGTCCCGGCGGAGACAGCCTTGACCGGCGCTGTGATCCCTGCCGAGGAATGTCAGGCCCGGGGCTATGACGTAACCTACGGCATGTTTGACTTTGAGACCTATGTGGAGCTGCCCCTGACCGAGGACGGCGACACCCTGTCCTACTGGTTCATGCTCCAGCCCTTTATGATGGGCTACAACAATTATACCCCGGAGGATTTTACTTATTTTAAGGAGATGGAAGCACGGACGGGCGTCCATCTGGACCTGATTCCCGTATCCATGTTCAGCGTGACCGAGCAGTTCTCCCTGATGGTCACCTCCGGCGACTACGCGGACATGATCGAAAGCGGCGCCACCTACTACAGCGGTGGTGGCGGCAAGGCCATCGAGGACGGTTTTCTGGTGGACATGACGGACCTGCTGGATGAGATGCCCAACTACGAGGCCTGGATCGACTCCGATCCCACCTACCGCAAGGACCTTCTGACCCTGGACGGCGGCATTGCCTACGCGGCAGGCTTCACGGAGGTGGAGCGCAACGTGGGACCCCAGCTCCGGGGCGACTGGCTGGACGAGCTGGGACTGGACATTCCCACCACCTATGACGAGTATCACGATGTCCTGACGGCATTCAAGGACAAATACGGCGCGGGCATCTGGCTGGACAGCTACGGCGCTCAGCGGAACAATGTGCTCAGCGCCGGTTTTAATGTTCACTCCAACAACTCCGATCCCACGGTGAAACCGTTCCGTATTGTGGATGGGGTGGTGGAATACTCCGCCTATACGGAGGATTACCGCGAATTTATGAAATTGCTTTCCGACTGGTGGAATGAGGGCCTGATATATCAGGACTTCCTGAGCCAGCAGAGCGTTTCCACCCCGGACAACAGCCTGGTGCTGAACGGCGTTGTGGGCGCGTGGGCCACGGACAACAACACCATGGTCAGCTACGATGAGCTCAGCGATGAGATCGACATCCGTCCGGCGCCCATCCCCCGGCAGGAGGCGGACCAGACCATCCATCTCTATTCCCAGAGCGGCAAATGCGGCGACGGTACCTCCATCTCCACCTCCTGCGGCGATCCTGTGTTGGCAGCCCGCTGGCTGGATTATAACTACACCTACGAGGGCACTTTGCTCTGCGGATATGGCATTGAGGGTGAGGGCTTGACCTTTGATGAGGACGGAAAGCCCATGTATACCGATCTGGTGCTGAACAACCCGGATATGATCACCGTAGCCTGTTCCCTGCTGTATTCCAAGTACGGCGGCGCCGGTATCATTGACGCATATCGCTATACCCCCGGCTACACGGAAAAGCAAAAAGCGGCAACGGAGCTGTGGCTTGACAATCTGGATACTGCCTGCGAGTTCCCTGATCGGGTCCAGTTTACCATTGAGGAATCGGCGGAGTACAGCAAGATCATGTCCGACCTGGACACCTATGCCAATCAGGCGACCCTGCAGTTTATCACCGGCGACCTGTCTGTGGAGAATGACTGGGACAGCTACATTGCATCTCTGGAATCTCTGGAGGTGGAGCGGGCCCGGGAGCTCTGCCAGATCGCGTATGACCGATATAACGAGCAATAAAAACATAGGAGGTAAACCATGAGTAAAATCGTAAAAGACGCCAATATGGTGGTCATCGGTGCAGGCGGAGCGGGACTGGCATCCGCCGTCACGGCCATGCAGTCGGGACTTGACAAGATCGTTGTTTTGGAAAAGAGCCCCTTCACCGGCGGCAACTCCCGCATGGCGGGCGGACATAT
>CABSAB010000346.1 GCA_902475515.1 uncultured Eubacteriales bacterium
CCCGCCGGTCAAAGTCCAGAAACTCATAGTAAATGGAGATCAGCTTGTTGCTTTCGTCCCGGTGGGGGATCAGCCGGGTGACCTTGGCATCGATGGACACAGCGCCCAGATATTTCAGCACGCTGACGCGCTTGTTGCCCTCCTGCACAAAGTAGCGGTTGATGTATTCATAGACCTTGATGGGCTCCCGGATGCCTTCGGAGATGTGAGAATTATAGAGCTTCATCCACTTGGTGCCGAACTCAGTGTTTTCCGGCAGCAGCGGCATGAAGTTTCCGGCAAAGGCGTTGCTCCGGGCAGCTGTGCGGGTGCCGATGATCTTGTTGATGGGAATCTCACAGGTGCCCAGATTGATCTCGCCGGTGATCTCCACGTTGCCGATCAGGTCATCCAGCACATAGAGATAACCCTTGGTGTCGGATGTGCTGTGCTCGGAGACATAGTGCCGTCCGGCGGCACGGGCCTGTTTATAATTGGTGCTGCTTTCATAGTCGGCCATGATCGTACCTCCTTGGCGGCTATGCCCGATTCGGGCAGAATGGTTTATTTTGAAAATAGTATATCACACGAACCGGTGGAATGGAATCAGAAAACAGATTTTTTTCGCAATGCGTGTTTGACATTTGCCCATGTTCTGGGTATGATAGCGGTATCCTACAAGATTAAAGCGGTGATTGAAATGGTGGATGGACTTCCGCGGCAAAAGCTGAACCGGATTTGTGCATCGCAGCTGTTTGCCGGCGTGGACGAGATCGTTGTGGAGCAGATCGTGACTGATCGGCGCTGCACATTCCAGCGCTTTTCCAAGGGAAATGTTATTTATGATGCGCTGCATTTTCAGCGCTGTCTGGGAATTCTGCTGGGGGGAAGGGTGCGCATGGAGCTGCCTGCATCCCGGGGAAGGGCCATGAAGCTGTCTGTACTCCGTCCGGGAGCGTGCTTTGGCGCGGCAGCAATGTTCCGGCCCCGTGAGCAGTATGCTGTGACCCTCACAGCGGAAGCAGAAACGGAGATCCTGTTTCTGCCCGAGGAGGTCTTGCAGTGGGCCATGCAGCGAAACTTTACGGTCACAGAGAATTATATCCAGTATTTATCTGATCAAATCTGGTTTCTGCATGAAAAGCTTACGAATCTGACCGCTGGGGCCGCGGAGCGGAGGCTGGCACTGTTTTTAACGGAGCACTGCGACGCGAATGGTGTCCTCCGCGCCTCAATGATCGACCTCTGCCGGCAAATGAATTTCGGACGGGCCACCGTGTATCGGGCTGTGGGAGCGCTGGAGGACCAGGGGCTTGTTACCCGGGAGAAAAAAGTGCTGCGGGTCGTGAATATGGAAGGGTTAAAAACAGCGGCACAGGGATAATAGGAATGGCGAAAGCAGGAGGGATCAACCTCCTGCTTTCGGTTCGTTTTTATCAGATGATTCCGAGTCCAGCCTGGCTTCCCGGATAATGTGCGCGCCAAGCTGCCGGAAGTCCTCAATGGTCGGGGTGAAAAAGCCCACTCGGTATAGGCTCAGGACGATCATGCAGAGAATGGGCGCAAGGATCATGCCAACAACGCCTCCGAGCTTCATGCCCACATAGATGCTCATAAGGGAGACCAGCGGGGATAAGCCTGTTTGGTCCCCGACCACCTTGGGCTCTGCCAATTTGCGAAATAGAAACAGCACCAAGGCCAGAATCAGGAGAAAAATTGCTTTCCCATAGTGTCCCATAAACATCTCTACGATGGCCCAGGGCACCAATACTGTGCCGCTGCCGAAAAACGGAATGATATCAATGATCCCGCAGACAATGGCAATGATCAGAGAGTAGCGTTGGCCCCAAATCAGCAGGCTGATAAAGATAATCGCCGTTACGATGCTGGAGAGGATCAGCTGCGCCTTGAGATAGCCAAAGGTCGCGGTGCCCATAGCGTCCTTAATATGGCTTGCATGGGGCCGGATCATATCCGGGATCCAGCCGGAGAGTTTTTCGCGCAGGTTGGGGTAGTCCGCCGTCATAAAATAAGCGCCCACCACAAAAAACAGCAGCGAGATTACAAAGCTTGCAATGCCGCTGGCCAGGTTTCCTACGCTGATGACCACCGTAGGAGCCCAGGAGGAGACCGCCTCTGTCAGCCAGCTCAGAAGCCGCTGGATCAAGCTCAGCAGATATTCTTCCAGTTCCGTGGAGGTAATGGTGGTGCTTCGGGCAAAATAGGCGGACAAGGCGTCCAGAAGCTCTGTAGTGGAGGCTTGGATACTTTGCCAACTGCCCAGAAGATCACTGATCTGTGAGAACAGATAATATCCGGCATAGACCAGCAGTCCCGTCAGGGCCAGGATCAGCAGTAAAATAAACAGCATAGCCCAGAATTTCCGGACAGTTCCCATTTTTTTAGAGATCCTGCGAATCACCGGCGCCAGCAGCGTGGCAGTGCAAAAGGCCAAAACAAAGGGAAGAAACAGGTCCAGCAGCTTGGGAAGGACCAGGGAAATAAACAAAAGCAGCGTGACGATCAGTGAAAACCGCAGAACGATCCGCAGCAGAAGTTTTCGCATTGGCACGTCAGTTTCCATGCGCAGCACCTCCTGTATTGGTATCAAGGCATACATTCGGAATGAATGCTATGCGGCTATTATACCATATGTTGTGAAAAAACCAATACATAGTTTCACATTTTTTGCGGCTTTCCGCAGAAATTCGGAAAAAAAGAGTTGACTTTTTACAGTGGGTGGTGTATTCTAATTGGGCAATAAATTTGCGCGAGTGGTGGAATTGGCAGACTCGCTAGATTCAGGTTCTAGTGTGCATTATGAATCGGTGATATGAGAAAAGCCG
>CABSAB010000347.1 GCA_902475515.1 uncultured Eubacteriales bacterium
TTGTGATACATCCCTACCATCGTCGGCAGTGCCTCGGTTTCCTCCAGCGGCGCAGCCTCCGATCCAGGAGCATCCTCCTCTGCATCGTCCTCCGACGGAGGCAGGGCCTCTTCTTCATCTTCCGGGATGTCCGGTTCTTCTGGCTCCGTTAACACTTCCGGTTCCTGGACCGCCGCAGGCACATCCTCATCCGGCGGAAAATTCGTCTCAGCGGGTTTTGCCGGCAGAACTTCCGGCGTATATCCATCGAAAGAGCCCCCGTTCAGCGGGGCAGCATCTTCCGCATGTTCGTTTTCTTGATAATCACGCAAGCCGCGCACTCCTTTCTCTCGGGAGAAGATCAGACAGGATTCCACATTATTATACAGAAGGTTCCATAGGATTGCAAATTTTTCTTCCCGCTTATAGGACGAAATTTCCTGGGTAATTGTTGCACTGTTTCAAAAAATAAGTAGGCTCCAATCTTATTGGAGCGCTGTAATGCCCGCGACATATGCCTGCATTTCCTTTTTGGACCGGATATTGTGTGTCCCATTGATGATCTCGATCTGCCGGTTAATGGGCAGCACATCATAGATATCCCGGGCCTCCTTGTTTTGCAGCAGGGCCATGCCGAATCCCATGGGCAGGCTTTCCATAATTTTATCTGACATTTTCATCACCTCCTTGACAGGATAACGCAAAATCCGCCGTTTATTCCGTCCTTCAAATTCTGTCATTTCTGACTTTACAGCAACAAAAAAACGCTGTATGATAGAGAAAAGAAGCTCATCGGACCGGATCATCATTGGAGGACTATATGAACGATTTCCATACATTACAGCAGCAAGTGCGCGCCTGGGAATCCTTAAAAGCGCAGGAGGCGGAGCTGCAGAAAAAAATAGCCACCATGGAGCGGCTGCTTCCGCAACTGGAGACCGAGATGGAAAACGAGCGGGAGGACGTGACCAATCTGGAGCGCGGCGGGATCGTCAGCATGTTTTATTCCGCCATTGGCCGCCAGGAGGAAAAACTGGATAAAGAACGTCAGGAGGCACGGGCCGCAGAGGTTAAATATCAGGACGCATTGCAGACCTGCCAGCAGCTGTATTATGACTTGGAACAGATTCGGGCGCAAATGGAGCCCTTAAAGAATTGCGCCGCACGGTACCAGGCAGCCCTGCAGCAGCGCCAGCGGCAGCTGCGGGAGGGAACCGGCCCCGACGCGGACCGATACCGCCTGCTTTCCGAGAAGGCAGCGGCCTGCCAAAGGGTCCAGAAAGAGCTCCAGGAAGCTTTGAATGCCGGGGATCATGTGCTGGATCAGATCTTTCGCATCGAGGATTCCTTAAAAAGCGCCTCTAACTGGGGCATTGCCGACATGATCAGTGACAGCTTTCTGACCGATATGTTTAAATACGGAAAGCTGGACAATGCCCAAAAGGAGATCAGCGAACTCAACCGGCTGCTTCGGATCTATTCCAAAGAACTCAAGGACCTGGACGTGGATCTGAACCTCAGCGCAAATATCGGCTCTGGTATGCAGTTTGCCGACTTTTTCTTTGACAATATTTTTACGGACGCCATGGCATTCAGCCGCATCAATAAATTGCGCGACCAAGTGGCCGATATTCGCAATCAGGTGGAATACTACCGGGATGTTCTTCTGCGGCAGCAGAAGGCCACAGAGGCCACATTGAAGGAGCTGAAGCAGCAGGCGGAGGATCTGCTATCCGGCGCTTGACAATTCAAAAAACCTTTGTTATACTTAGGTGCAATATAAAACGGCAATGATAGAGATCTGTAGGCGGCCAATGCTGTGCAAAGAGAGCTCCTGGTTGGTGCAAAGGAGAGACGCGGGCTGCTGAAATTACCCTCTGGAGCTTCCGGCTGAACGGTTTCCCAGTAGGCCCCCACGGGTGTGCCCGTTACCGCACAGGAGTTGTTTGGCTCCCTAAGGCCGCAGGCCGTAAGGCTGCGGTAATCCAGAGGTGGTACCGCGTGAATTCGCCCTCTGCTCAGTTGAGCAGAGGGCTTTTATTTTTAGGAGGAGATACTATGACACTGTATGACGAACTGGTTGCCCGCGGGCTCATTGCCCAGGTCACCAACGAAGACGAGATCAAGGCCATGATCAACAACGGCAAGGCCACATTTTATATCGGCTTTGATTGCACGGCCGACAGCCTGACTGCCGGACATTTCATGGCCCTGACCCTGATGAGGCGGCTCCAGATGGCCGGGAACAAGCCCATTGCCCTCATCGGCGGCGGAACAACCATGATCGGCGACCCCTCAGGCCGGACCGACATGCGCAAGATGCTCACCAAGGAGGATATTGACCACAATGCCGAGTGCTTCAAGCACCAGATGGAACGGTTTATTGACTTTTCCGACGGCAAGGCCCTGATGGTCAACAACGCCGACTGGCTGCTGAACCTCAATTATGTGGAATTACTGCGGGAGGTCGGCGCTTGCTTCTCTGTGAATAATATGCTCCGGGCGGAGTGTTATAAGCAGCGTATGGAAAAGGGCCTTTCTTTCCTGGAGTTCAACTACATGATCATGCAGTCCTATGATTTCTACTACATGTTCCAGCATCTTGGCTGTAATATGCAGTTCGGCGGCAACGACCAGTGGTCCAATATGCTGGGCGGCACGGAACTGATCCGCCGGAAGCTGGGCAAAGATGCTCACGCCATGACCATTACGCTCCTGACCGATTCCCAGGGCAACAAGATGGGCAAAACCGCCGGCAACGCGGTGTGGCTGGACCCGAACAAGACCTCGCCCTACGACTTCTACCAGTACTGGCGCAATGTGGGCG
>CABSAB010000348.1 GCA_902475515.1 uncultured Eubacteriales bacterium
CTCCGCTGCCGCTTTCCGCGCCCTAGGGGTCGCTGCCTTTGTATTTCTGCCGGGTGGCCATGCCGCCCCGAAGATGCCGCTCCGCCTTGTTCTGGTCCAAAACGGCCCGAACTTTCTGATAAAGCGGCGGATCACATTGAGATAATCTGGTGGTAAGGTCCTTGTGTACGGTAGACTTGGAAATACCGAACTTTTTGGCCGCAGCCCGAACGGTAGTCCGGTTCTCGATCATGTATACAGCCAGCTCACAGGCCCGCTGTTCCATGCTCCCTTGCAAAAAGGCACCTCCCATAACTTGACTGATAGAGCATATGCGGGAGACGCCGCGGGTATGTGGGGAAATCAGAATATTCCGCGCAGCCGGCGTATCTCCGCAAAGAGATCTGCGGGGATACGCCCGGGACAGAACGAACGGGAGGAAAATTATTTTGTATAAAATGGCACAAACAGACCCAAATGGCCGTATGGAACATTTCAAAACCCGGGGGCCTGTGCTACAATGAGACCATCATAAGTGATGGGAGGAAATGATATGAAAAGAATGCTTGCGATCCTGCTGGCCGCGGCCCTGGTGCTGAGCCTGGGAGCCTGCGGAGATCCGGCGGCCTCCGTGGGAAGCGCCCCGGCAGAGTCCGTCCGGGAGGAGACTCCTGCTGGGGCCCCTGAGGTCCAGCCCTCTCCGGCGGCTTCGGATCAGGAGGAGGCCGGGTCCGTTTTGGATGCGCCGGAGGAGCCCGGGGGCCCGGTGATCACCGGCGTGACCATCCGCAAGGCCGATGAGAACTATGTGGATTCGGCCCTTTACAGCCAGTATGAGTCCGTGACCTTCTCCGATGGGACCACGCAGGAGATCGACGTGGACAAGGAGACCTTTATCCTGGTGCGGGACGACGCCATCGTGGACCTGTGCGACCCGGAAAACTGGGTGCCCTCGGCGGAGCTGTTCGTGATCGAAAAGGGACAGTTTGAGCAGGCGGGCATGGCCATGAACACGGCGAATTTCGGGCCGTTCTACTTTACCGGAGCCGTGGATTTTGACGGCGGCAAATATATGGAAAACCGTTCCGTGCCTGCCGCGGTGCAGGGCGCCGAGATCACCGACCAGGGCATCACCGGCGGTGAGATCAACGTGAACGCGGACTACATCAGCAGTATCTACGCCTACAGCGAAAACGGCGACCACTATGACGTCCGGGATGTGACCATCCACTCCGCGGGCCTGGGGGCCAATGACTTCGGCTCCAAGGGCGGCTGGGGCACCGTGGTCTCCGCGGCGGGAAGCGCCAATGTGGATATCACCGGAACAAAAGTGTTTGCCAAAGGGCCGCTTCATGACGGCATCTGGGCCGGCGGAACATCCGTGGTGGATGTGACGGATACGGTGATCTTTGCCGAGGAACAGGGCGAGGAATTCGGTTTCGAGCCCTATGCCTACGACCGGTTTTATATCACCAATCAGCTGCTTTCCGACGAGGAACTGCAAGAGCATGGCCTCTCCGGAGAATATTACGAGGAGCCCTATGAGGATATGTTCGGCTCCGGCGTGAAGTATTATTATTACAATGAGGATTATACCAGCAACTACAGTGCTCCCATGCTCCAGTGCGTGCCGCTGGCCTTGGGCCTGTACGGCTCCATGCGGGCAGCCTGCTGCGTGGCCATGGCGACGCTGAGCTTCCGGGACAGCCTGGCGGTGTCCGATGTGTGGGCGGTGCTGTCCACGGATTCCGGCAGCGGCGTGCTCAATGCCACCGACACCGTGGCGGCCATCGGTGTCCAGACGGACAAGGAGCATGCGGACCTCACCACCACCGTCAATGGGGAAGAGTATTATATCGACGTGTTTGATACCACCGAGGGCTGCGGCTATATCACCTATTGCGACGGATTTGACGACAATTTCTACGGCTGCTCCTTCTATGCGCCGGACTATCTGGCCATCATCACCGGCGGCACGCTGGATTTCAACAAATCCGCCAATAACCGGGGCTACGGCGCCTCGGACCGCACCGGCTTCATGAGCCACGGCAACGGCTATACGGCGAATATCAGCAATTCCGACTTTGATATTGCGGACTATCTGTTCAGCGTGAAATCCGCCGGTGCCACGGACATCACCCTGGACGATATCACCGTGAACTGGACCCGGGACAACAGCTGGGGCCATGTGCTGCTGCAGTTTATGGATACCGACGATACCGGCACCGGAGCCAATGATCTGGAAATGGATATCCTGGATCTGACGCAGCAGGAATACGCGAAGAACACCCCCGCCGGAGAGGGGACCACCAAGACCGTCTCCATCAAGAATTCCAAGCTGGAGGGCGATATCTACAATTCCACAGGCTCCAGCAACAACGCCTCCACCCAGGCGTCCTATGACGGCAGCACCAACTACCTGTCCTCCTGGTACACCTCCACGGTGGACCTGACCCTGGACAACACCACCCTGGACGGCGTGATCTCCTCCAGCTATGCCCAGCATGTGGACGCGGAGGGGAAGCCCATCGAGGGACAGTTCTTCTTCAATAAGGACGGCACGCCCATGGACGGAACGGCGGAGAATACCTATGACTATCTGACCAGCGGACGGGTCATCAATACCCCTGCTTATAACGGCATCGGCAAAGTGAACGTGACCCTTGCCAACGGGGCGGTCTGGAATGTCACGGGTACCTGCATCGTAAACAGCATCACCGTGGGCGATGGCTGTGCCCTGAATGGCAAGATCACCGAAAATGCCGACGGGACCTTTACCATCGAACCGGAGGCATAAATAAACGCGCGGATCAACAGGGGACC
>CABSAB010000349.1 GCA_902475515.1 uncultured Eubacteriales bacterium
ACGGTCTCTGATGAGAACGGTCTTACCCTGGTCATGTCCGGAGAGTTTTTCACGCTGATGGGGGTAGAGATGTCCGTTGCCAGCTGCTGCTTGGCAAGTACGGTCTGTGAATATGCGGCCGTGCCCAAAGTGGTTCTTTCCGATGAGCTCGGAACCATCCGGCTGGAGGTCCAGCCGGAGCATTATTTGCTTTCCAACGATATCACCCAAGCGGCGGATGAAGCCTTTACGGTTTATTTTTCGGATGCGGAGCACCGCTATCTGATCCCAGAGACCAGAGCAGCTACTCTCAGCGAGAATGAGACGGAGAGCGCCTATGTGATGCGCCAGCTGTTTGAGGGGCCTGAGAGTGAGCAGCTTTTGGGGATTATTCCGGAACAGGCGGAGCTGCTGGAGATCGAGGTCCGGGAGGGGATTTGTACTCTGAGCTTTACCCGGGATTTTTATCAAGCTTCTGCTGCGGATGCCCATGAAATTTATCTGACGGTCTACGGAATCGTCAATACCCTGACCAGCCTTCCGGACATTCAGGCAGTCCAGTTCTTGAGAGAAGGGGAGCCGGTGGACCGCTATGGTATGTTTTCTCTTTCAGAGCCGGTGACCAGAAATACCGATGCCGTGGGGCCGGTTCGTGTGGCCAGCGGAGAATTGGACGCCAATATCTATGTGCGGAGCATTGAGACCGGGGAGATGTTTGCGGTTCCATGCCGTGTCAAGCAGACAGTGTCACAGCCCCTGCCCGAGGCCGTGATCACCAAAATGCTCAGCTATGAGGCATTCCAGGGGTTTGAAAACCCCATCCCCTTTGGTACGGAACTGCTCAGCATCAGCGTTTCGGGCAGCGTATGCTATGTGGATGTTTCCGAGAAGTTTATTCCGCCGGAGGATGCGCCGGCGGCGGAACGGGCGGCAGTTTGGGCCCTGGTGGCCTCGTTAACGGATCTGGACAACATAGCGTTTGTATCACTCAGCGTCAACGGAGACAGCAGCGGGCTGAATTTTGTGGATATTTCCGAACCTCTGACCCGGGAAAGTGTTGCCCTGAGTTGACATGCACGCAGTGATGTGTTAAATTGTAAAAAAGCTAAGGCGCAGGAATTGAAGCGCTGAAAGGAGTCCATATATGTCTGAACAGAAGATTGAAACAATATGTGTGCAAGGGGGGTATACCCCGGGAAATGGAGAGCCGAGACAGATCCCCATTATCCAGAGCACGACCTTTAAGTACGCCACCAGCGAGGATATGGGGAAGCTCTTTGATCTGGAGGCCTCCGGGTATTTTTATTCCCGGCTCCAGAATCCTACCTGTGACCATGTGGCGGCGAAAATTGCCCAGCTGGAGGGCGGCAGCGCAGGTATGCTGACCTCCTCGGGGCAGGCGGCCAACTTCTTTGCAATGTTCAATATTGCCTCCAGCGGAGACCATATCGTGTCCTCTTCCTCCATCTATGGCGGAACATTCAACCTCATGAGTGTGACTATGGCTAAGATGGGCATTGAGACCACCTTTGTGAGCCCGGACTGCACGGAGGAGGAACTGGCGGCAGCCTTCCGTCCCAACACGAAGCTGGTGTTTGGCGAGACCATTGCCAATCCGGCGCTGACGGCTTGCCGGAATCCACGATCGCGCCGCCCAGGTTGAATGTTCCGCCATAGATGGAGGAAGATCCGCTGATCATTGACAATACCTTTGCCACACCGGTAAACTGCCGGCCCATCGAATGGGGGGCGGATATTGTCACCCACTCCACTACCAAGTATATGGACGGCCACGGGGCCTGCGTGGGCGGCGCGATCGTGGATTCCGGCAAGTTTGACTGGATGGCCCACAAGGAGAAATTCCCCGGTCTCACCACGCCGGATGAAAGCTATCATGGCATCACCTATGCGGAGAAATTCGGCCTGGAGGGGGCATTCATCACCAAGTGCACTGCCCAGCTCATGCGGGACCTGGGCTGCACTCAGTCGCCCCAGAGCGCGTTTTTGCTGAATCTTGGCCTGGAGAGCCTCCATGTGCGGATGCCCCGGCATTGTGAAAACGGCCAGGCGGTGGCGGAATTTTTGCAGAGCCATCCGAAGATCGCCTATGTGAATTACTGCGGTCTTCCCGGAGATAAGTATTATGAGGTGGCGAAGAAATATCTGCCAAACGGTTCCTGCGGCGTTGTGTCCTTTGGCCTCAAGGGCGGGCGCAAGGCGGCAGAGACCTTTATGAAACATCTGAAATTGGCGGCCATTGAGACACATGTGGCAGATGCGCGGACCTGCTGCCTGAATCCTGCCACAAGCACCCACCGGCAGATGACCGACGAGCAGTTGATCGCGGCGGGGGTTCCTGCGGAGCTGGTGCGGATGTCCTGTGGACTGGAGAGCAAAGAGGACCTGATTGCGGATATCGCCCAAGCGTTGGATGCAGTGGACTAACGAAGACTTCTGCATCATGCGGTAATGTGCACAAAAAGTCGTACAAAAATTTGTGTTCCATTTTTCCGCAACCCATGCTATAATAAGTTCCATAAGCAATCGTGCTACATAGAGTACCACTGGAAGGGAAGTGAATTCATGGTCATTTTGCTGATTTTGGCTATCGTGTGTGCAATCATTGCAGCGCTGAAGTATCTGGAGGGGATTAGCGTTTCACTGATCGTCTACGCCGTTGTGGCGGTGGTTTGCCTGGTCATTTACTTGGTCGCCCTCATTGAGAAGAAGCGTGAATCTTAAACAAAAGAACGGAACGCCGCCGGTTTGAGTGGCGTTCCGTATTTTTTTCGGAAAGAGCGGCGGTGGGAGGCACCGTTATG
>CABSAB010000350.1 GCA_902475515.1 uncultured Eubacteriales bacterium
GCTGGAAGAAATACATCAGATAGCCCAGGGTCCGGGCGTTCATCTCGCCGCAGGAAAGCACCACCACCGGCACATCGCCGTCCACATGGGCCTGGAGGACGCCCTGGTAGGCATTCTCCTCCACATAGGACACGGTCTTGCCGGACAGGTAGTTGAGATCGTCCAGGTTCTTCCAGTCGATCTCAATGCGGATATCCCGGACCGGGGCAGAAAACCGTACCACCGTCTCAAAGAGATTCCGCTCCCCCTGCTGGATCAGCTGGCCCATGGAGTGCAGGTCCGTTGTGAACTGGGCGCAGGTGGGGAAGATGCCCTTGCCGTCCTTGCCCTCGCTCTCGCCGAACAGCTGCTGCCACCAGCGGCCCATGTACTCAAAATCCGGCTCGTAGGAGCAGAGGATCTCGATCTTCTTTCCGTTTTCATAGAGCATATTCCGGGCAGCGGCATAGAGCCAGGCGGGGTTTTCCATGGAGCGGACATCCAGATCCTTTTGTGCCCTCCGGGCGCCGGCCATGACCGCGCGGATATCGATGCCCGCCACCGCCATGGGGAGCAGGCCGCAGGCTGTGAGGACGCTGTACCGCCCCCCCACATTGGACGGGATGGGGAAGGTCTCGTAGCCCTCCTCCTCCGCCAGGGCCCGCAGGCGGCCCTTTTCCGGATCGGTGGTCACATAGATGCGCTCCCGGGCGCCCTCGGCGCCATACTTCCGGTTCAGCATCCAGCGGAACATTCTGGCCGCCACAGCGGTCTCCATGGTGGAGCCGGACTTGGAGACGATGTTCACCGAGAAATCCACGTTCTCCAGCTGCTCCACCAGCGCCACCAAGGCCCGGGCGCTGAGATGGTTGCCTGCGAAGTAGATTTTCACCGGATCCTTTTCGTTGTGCATGGTGCCGTTCATGAACTCAATGGCGGCGCGGGCGCCCAGATAGCTGCCGCCGATGCCCACCACCACCAGGGCCTGAGAGTTGCTCCGAATCTTCTGGGCCGCGGCCACAATGGCGTCCAAAGCCGCCTCTGTGGTGCGCTCCGGAAGCCGGTGCCAGCCCAGAAAATCCCGGCCGGGCCCCTTGCCCTGGGCCAAGGTGTCGTGGGCGCGCACCAGGCGCTCCTCCATGGCCATCAGGCCGGAAAAATCAATGGAACCCCAGATGTTGGAAATATCTGTTTCGATCATAGTATGTCCCCTGCTTTCAAATTCTATCAAGATGTATGATACAAGTACGTCCCTATCTTAGCGGATATGGGCGGAAAATGCAATAGCCTTTTGCAGGCGGTCACGCGCCCATCCACAGCCGCTGCATCAGGTGCCCCATGAGCTGGCTCCAGCTGAGCCGCGCCACCGCCGCGCCGGCGACCAGAGGCACCCGGCCCAGTACCGCATCGCCGTTTTTCAGGGTGATGGACCCCAGGGTCTGTCCCTGGATTACAGGCGCATTGATGGACTCCGCCAGCTCCACCTCCCGGGTGACGCCTGCCGCGGCAGCCTTTTCCAGCAGCAGGGGCGACGTCTCCTGGGGCACGGCCTCCACCGTCTCGCTGGTGCCCAGGACCACCGGCACCGGGGCGAGCTCCGTATCCTCCATGGGGTCCAGGAGCGTGTAATTGGCAAAGCCGTATTCCAGCAGCGCCTTGGCGGATTCAAACCGGTCCGTGCTGCTCTCGCACTTCATCACCACAGCAATGAGCTCCATGCCATCCCGCTTTGCCGTGGCGGACATGCAGTAGCCCGCCGAGGCGGTGAAGCCCGTCTTGAGCCCCGTGGTGTCGGGATAGAACCGCACCAGTTTATTGGTATTGCTGAGGCCGAAATTTCCATCCCGGATGGTGTCCATCCAGATGGTGGTGAACTCCCGGATGGCGTCGTGGGTCAGCAGTTCTCTGGACATGATGGCGATATCGCGGGAGGAGGTATAGTGCTCCCCCGGCCCAGCCTCATCGTCCAAGCCCGTGCAGTTGGCAAAGTGGGTATTGGTCATTCCCAGCTCGCTGGCCCGCTGGTTCATCAGATCCACAAAGCCGCTCTCGCTGCCGGCCACTGCTTCCGCCAGAGCCGTGGCGCAGTCGTTGGCCGAAGCCACCACCACGCACTTGACCATCTCCCGGACGGACATCTGCTCGTTCTCCTCCAGGTAGACCTGGCTTCCCCCCTTGGCCGCTGCCGCGGCAGAGGCGGTGACCATTCCGTCCCAGCTGAGCTGGCCCCGGTCGATGGCCTCCATCACCAGCAGCAGGGTCATGACCTTTGTGACGCTGGCCGGGGCCAGCTGCTGGTCGGCTTCCAGTTCATAGAGCACGGTCCCCGTGGCCGCATCCATGAGGATGCAGGAGGGCGCTTTGGTCTCCGGTGCCGCCAGGCAGGTGCCCGTGAGCAGCGCCGCCACCAGCAAAAAAATGATTCCTTTTCTCAGCATAGCATGTACCTCCGTTTCATCGGTACAAGCCTATGAGTGCCGCAGGAATATTATGCCTGCACAGTCTCCACACACGGCGCGCCGCAAAAAATTCCCCGTACAGCTTACGCTGTACGGGGAATCCTATGCCAAAAGAACTTACTTGGCCACCTTTTCCTTCAGAGCCTTGCCGGCCTTGAACACGGGAACGGTGGAAGCGGGGATCTGAACCGCCTCGCGGGTTCTGGGGTTGCGGCCCACGCGGGCAGGACGATCCTTGGTCTCAAAGGCGCCAAAGCCCACCAGCTGGATCCGGCCGCCCTTGGCCATCTCATCGCTGATAACCTCGAATACTGCGTTGACAACCTTCTCGGCGTCCTTCACGGAATAGATCGGAA
>CABSAB010000351.1 GCA_902475515.1 uncultured Eubacteriales bacterium
TCCTTTTCAAACTGGACCCGGGAGAAGCCCATCTTTCGCAGGATCGTCTGAAACAGGCTCAGGTCGATGCCCGTTTCCTCCGCATAGTTTCGGAGACTGCCCCGGAGCCCGGCGGCATCCTGGCCCACATAGGAGATCGACAGTCCTCCGCACTTCCACAGTGTCCCGGTGTGGGAGATGTCCTCCCCGCAAATGAGCTTCAGCAGACTGGACTTCCCGGAGCCGTTCTTCCCCCGCAGGGCTACCCGCTCCCCAGCCCCCACTGTGAAGCTGATATTCTCACAGGCAGGCATCCCCGGTTCGTAGGCAATGGACACACCCTCCAGCCGCAGCAGGGTGTTCTGGGCGGGCTTCAGGGGATGAAGCTTCAGGTCCTCTGCGGTTTCCAGCTCCCGCAGGAGGGTCTTTTTTTCCGCAATGGCCGTGTCCTGCCGCTTCTGGAGGGACTTGGACCGCTGCATCATTTTCGCCGCCTTGTGGCCGATATAGCCCTTGTCAAAGAACGCCGCTCCGCCGCTGGCCGCGGCCGTTCCCTTGGTTTTTTTGGACTTTTCCACTTTGTTGGACCAGTTCTCCGTCTGCCGGGCAGCTGCCTCCAGCCGGCGGATGTCCTTTTTCAGTTGCTGGTTCCTTTGCAGCTCCAGATTATCCCGGGCCTCCTTTTCCCGCTGCCAGGTGCTGTAATTGCCCTTTTGTATGGTAATCTGCGTCTTTCCAATATGCATCACATGGTCAATGGACCGGTCCAAAAACTCCCGGTCATGGGACACCAGGATAAAGCTTCGCTTGCCCGAAAGATAACTCGCCACAGTCTCCCGGCCAAGCATATCCAGATGGTTCGTCGGCTCGTCAATCAGCAAAAACCGGTCCTCCCCCGCAAACAGTGCCGCCAACAAGAGCTTGGTCTGCTCCCCGCCGGACAGGGTGGCATAGGGGCGCTCCAGCACCGTTTCCGGCACATCCAGCAGACTGAGCTCCCGGTAAAGCCGCCATTCCTCCTCCGGGGGAAGCAGCGGCATAACCGCGTCCAGCGCCGGCTGCTCCGGGTGGGGGACCTCATAGGGAAAATAGCCGAATTCCACCGAGGCGGAAATGGTTCCCGCATAGTCATAGCGGCCCTGCAGCAAATGCAGAAACGTGGTCTTTCCGGCACCGTTCCGCCCGATCAGCCCCAGCCGCCAGCGGGTGTCCAGCTGTAAGGAAACATCCTCAAACACATTGTCATAGCTGCCGTCATAGGCAAAGGTCAAGTGATCGATCTGTATCAAAGACAAGGTAAAATCCCTCCTGTGCAAAAATAAATCGGACGCAGGAATGCATTCTTCCCGCGTCCGCACATGCACAGACTGCACCCGGAGAAATCCCCCGGGCCGATGAAAGAACACGCCATCCTGCATTCTGGGCACAGCAAGTGCGGCGGCATCCATGGCCGCCTGGTTCTGTCCCCAAACTCAGCAAGAAATATTGCGCATTCTTTCATCTCCGTTTCTTTGATTTTCTGTTTGATTCTATCATACTTTTCCCCATTTGGCAACCAAAAATCCACACCGTTTCAACCAATTGGACAGATTCGCCGCGCCATTTAATTGATTGTCTTTTCGCGCACATTTGTTACAATGGACCCGTGGCCACAATCTGGATAACAGGAGGAAATGACCATGACCATCGGTGAAAAAATCAAACAGCTCCGACTGGACAATCATATCACCCAAGAGGTATTGGCACGCCATCTCAATATCTCATGCCAGGCCGTCTCCAAGTGGGAGCAGAACCTCACCGCGCCGGACATCTCGCTGCTGCCGGACATTGCGGACTATTTTCAGGTGACCACCGACGAGCTGCTGGGTGCGGGCCGATATAAGTCGGCACCGGGATACAAGAGCTATCGGGCGCGGCTGCTGGCCGTTTATGAGGAAGGCGGCACGGAGGCAGACTTTCAGCGGGCGGCGGCAGCCTATGAGGACGTGATCCTGCGCGGGACGCCGAGTACAGAGGACTATATGATGTACGGCTATCTCTATAACTGCCGGGTACGGCGGGACATGGACATGGCAATGCGGTACTATGAAAAGGCACTGGAGTCCGGAGCACAGACACGGGAGCATGTCTGGTTCCAGACCCATCAGCAAATTTCGCTGCTGATGGATATGCAGGGCCGGGGCGATGAGGCGGTGGACCGCTGGAAGGCATGGCTGGAACAAGAGCCTGACAACGTGCAGGCCCTGCTTTCCGTGAGCTGGGCGCTGTTCTTCACGGGCCGGGCCGAGGAGGCTCTGCCCTACCTGGAGCAGGCAGTGCAGCTCGCTCCGGATGACCCGTCCGTTATGACCGCCATGGGCGACGTGTTGGGCGGTTGCAAAGGGCTTGGCCGCTTTGAAGATGCCATCGGCTACTGGGACCGGGCCATCGCGCTAAATGATGATTTCGGCGACGCCCGCTTTTCCAAGGCCTACGCCTATGAGCGGCTGGGCCGCTATTCCGAGGCCATCTCCGAGTATGAAGAGATCTGCCGCTGGCTCCGCCGCCGGGGCATGGATATCGGGACCGAGACCCGGTATCCGGAGGAAAAGATCCGGGAATTGGCCGCCCGTTTAGATGCACAATCATAATATTAGCAGATAACAAGACCCCGGAGGTAAACGCCTCCGGGGTCTTATTTTTCGTATCAATCTAAATCCGCCCGATCCATCAGTTCCACGTCCACATCCATCTCCGCCCCCTGGCGGAAGATGGTCAGTGTCACCACGTCCCCGGCCTCAAATTGATTTTTAACGGTGTGAAACTTTCCTCCC
>CABSAB010000352.1 GCA_902475515.1 uncultured Eubacteriales bacterium
CATGGAGTCCATCTCCGTGCGGATCATGGCGCAGGCCTCGTCAATAAGGTCAATGGCCTTGTCCGGCAGAAACCGGTCCGTGATGTAGCGGTCCGACAGGGTCACCGCCGCCACGATGGCCGGATCGGTGATCTTCACCCCGTGGAAGACCTCGTAGCGCTCCTCCAGGCCCCGCAGGATTGCCACCGTGTCCTCCACCGTAGGCTCCGCCACCAATACCGTCTGGAAACGGCGCTCCAGCGCGGCATCCTTTTCGATATACTGGCGGTACTCATCCAGCGTCGTTGCGCCGATGCAGTGGAGCTCGCCCCGGGCCAGCATGGGCTTTAAGAGGTTGCCCGCGTCCATGCTCCCCTCGGTCTTTCCGGCCCCAACGATGGTGTGCAGTTCATCAATGAACAATATGATTTGCCCCTCGCTGTTTTTGACCTCACTCAGCACGGCCTTAAGCCGCTCCTCAAACTCGCCCCGGTACTTGGCGCCGGCCACCAGCGCACCCATATCCAGCGAGAACACCGTCTTGTCCTGAAGATTCTTGGGCACATCTCCCCGGACAATCCGCTGGGCCAGGCCCTCCACAATGGCGGTCTTGCCCACGCCCGGCTCGCCAATAAGCACGGGGTTATTTTTGCTTTTTCTGGAGAGGATGCGGATAACATTGCGGATCTCCTCATCCCGGCCGATCACCGGGTCCATCTTCTTCTCCCGGGCCTGCTTCACCAGGTCCGTGCCGTATTTGTTGAGGGCATCATAGGTCCCCTCGGGATTGTCCGTGGTGACCCGGGCACTGCCGCGGATGGACTGCAGGGTTTTCAGGCACTTCTCCCGATCGATCTGATAGGTCTCAAAGAGCTTTTTCATACGGCCATTTGCCTTTGCGATCAGGCCCAGGAGGATATGCTCCACGGACACATACTCGTCCTTCATACCGGCAGCAATACTCTCCGCCTCGGTGAGGGCCGCGTCCACATCCCGGTTGATATAGACCTTGTCCATTTCCCGGCCGGAGCCGGTCACCGCAGGCAGCTGGGCCACCTGCTCCTTTGCCGCCGCCAGCACCGAGGGCACGGTGATATCCATCTTGGTCAGCAGTTGGGGCACCAAGCCCTCCTCCTGCATCAACAATGCCATGAGGATATGACACTGTTCGATCTGCTGGTTATCATGCTCGCTGGCAATGCTCTGGGCCAGCTGAATGGCTTCCATGGATTTCTGCGTAAACTTCTGTACATTCATGATTCTGCTTCCTTTCTATGGGATCGTTTTAGCACTCTCATGTTTTGAGTGCTAATTCTCTTTGTGCCCATAGTACCGCTGAATTCCGATTTTGTCAATAGGAGTTTCTCCAAAAAACGTAAACCATTTATGAACAAAATCAGCGGATACTCCGGTACGCCGAAGTATCCGCTGTTATTCCGCTTATTCTTGTTCATCGCACATAATCCGGGCCACCACCCGGGTCATGGTCTCCATCTCTTCTAACGTCGTGTATTCCCGGACGCTGTGGATCTCATGCATCCCCGTGGCCAGCACCAGGCACCGGATCTCCCGGGCCGAAAGCATGCTGGCATCGCTGCCGCCGCAGGCCCGTTCAAACTCCGGCGCAAGTCCCTCCGCTTGGCACGCCCGGGCAAACCTGCCGCACAGAGCGCTGTTCTCCTCCACCGCCCAAGCGTTATATATCACGGTGGATTCCACAGCACAGGCTCCCCCATGGGCCGCAGCCGCTGCCTGAAAGCACTGCTCCATATGGTCTTTTTGCGCCATGGCCGCAGCGTGGCTGAGAGACCGGGTCTCCCCCTCCACAAAGCACTGCTCCGGCACAATGTTCCCGCTGTCGCCGCCCCGGATAATGCCGATATTTGCCGTGGTATCCTCGTCGATCCGCCCAAGGCGCATATGGGAGATGGCCTCGGCGGCGATCTGTACCGCATTGATGCCGTCCTCAGGCTTCAGCGCAGCATGGGCCGCTTTTCCGGTGATATTCGCCACAATGCGCACGCCCGTAGGCGCCGCCAGCACCGCCCGGCCGATGGGCCCGTCCGTATCCAGCACATAGCATTCCTTCGCTGTGAGCGTATCGTAGGAAAGCCGTTTGGCGCCTTCCACAAAGTATTCCTCACAGGCGGTAAATACCACCTCAATGGTCCTGTGGGGCCGTTTCTCCTGCTGAAGCTGCCGGATGGCCCCCAGGAATTCCACAATCCCCGTCACATCGTCGCCACCCAGTATGGTAGTGCCGTCGGTGTGGATGGTACCGTCTGCCTCTACAGTAATATTCTTATGCTCGCAAGGCGTGACGGTGTCCATGTGGGCCGTAAACAGCAACGGTGCGCCGGGCAATTCTCCCGGGAGGCGTCCATACAGGCTCCCGCTGCCTGTCTCGGGAAAGGCCTGATCCTCCCATACGGCAAAACCCAGGGCAGACAGCTTTTCTTTCAGGCACTTCCGTATCTCCCCCTCATGCTTCGAGGGAACCGTGTAGGCGGTCAATTCTAAAAATTCGTCAAGCAGCGCTGACTTCATCGGCACTCACCTCAAAAAGGAAAGCGGCCTTCTGGCCGCCGCGCGGAATCGCGCATCAATTGGCCCGCAGGGACAATTGTCATCAGCGGGATTCATTCCCGCCGTTAAATGAACAGGTTTCCAAAAAGAACGGCACGCCAACCCCCGTCCCGCCCGCAGGTGAAACACCGAATCGAAGCCCAACAAAGTGGGTTCGATTCGGAAGCGAAGATAAGCCCGTCCGGTGCATGGAAAAAGCCCTAAGGCTTTTCCATC
>CABSAB010000353.1 GCA_902475515.1 uncultured Eubacteriales bacterium
AATTGCCCAGAATGAACCGTTGGTAAAATCGGCGGGCGGCAATACCGCTGCTACATCAGCGTGGATTACGGCACGCTGAATCCCTGCTCCATGGGACTCTGGGCTGTGGACCCGGCGGCGGGCGTGGCCTACCGGGCGGCGGAATTTTACTACTCCGGACGGGAGGCCCGGCGGCAAAAAACCGACGAGGAATACTACGCCGACCTGGAGGCTCTGGCCGGAGACCGGGACATCGAATATGTGGTGGTGGACCCCTCGGCGGCATCGTTCCTGGAGACCATCCGGCGGCACGGACGGTTCCGGCCAAGGAAGGCCGACAACGCAGTGCTACCGGGCATCCGCACGGTGGCGGCGCTGTTTCAGGCGGGGCGGCTGAAGATCCTCCGGAGCTGCAAGGACACCCTGCGGGAGCTTTCCCTCTACAGCTGGGACCCCCAGGCCCCTGAGGACCGGGTCATCAAGGAGCACGACCACGCCATGGACGACATGCGCTATTTCGCGGCAACAATTTTGCGGAAGGAATTCCGCTGGGAGGAGTGGTAAACACCATGTGGTATCCAAACAAATCTCTGGCCGGTGGAAAGGGCCTCTGGGAGGAGGCGAACATCTCTCCGGCCATGGCACAAAGCCAGCGGAGCTGGCTGCGGGCCTTTTACAGTGCGCCGGGACCGGGGGCGCACAGTCTGACGAATCTGCCCGCCACCCTGACGGGATTCCTGGCGACGCTGGTGACAGGAGAGCTCAATATGCAGTGCGGAAGCTCCCAGCGGGGGCAGTTCCTGACGGGGCAGCTCCAACGCCTGGGCAGGCAGCTGCCGGGGGCGGTCCAGCTGGCGGCAGCCTGCGGCATGGCGGTGATCCGGCCCATCGTCAGCGGCGGCGAATTTCAATTTGAACTGCTGGGGCCGGGGCGGTTTTTCCCCACACGGTTTGGGGCAGACGGGACGGTCTTAGCTGGATACATCGCCGATTTTGAGGAGCTGGACGGACGGACCTATGTGCGGCTGGAATCCTTTGACTGCCGGGAGGATGAACTGCATCTTTCTAACCGGGCCTACCGCACGGAGGGAGAGGTCCTGATGGAGCAGGTTCCGCTGAAAACGGTCCCGCGCTGGGAAGCCCTGGCGGCGGACATTACGCTGACACACGTGAACAAGCCACTGCTGGGCTATATGCGCATGCCCTTCTTCAACAATGTAGACCCCAGCTCTCCCCTGCCGGTGAGCATCTACGCCGGGGCCATGGAGAGTATGGCGGAGTTTGAGCGGGTGCGGTCCTGGGAGATGACCTCCGTGGAAGCGGATCATCGAACGCCAGGCCATTGCGCCGGAGAAAGCCGCTGAAAGGCCCGGGCGCAGCGGTCTCACGGGCCGCGGCTACCGGGACATCTCGCCGGACAACTACATCGTACTGGACCCCATGGAGCAGGCAAAGCCCTTTGACGATTATTCGCCGCAGCTTCGCACGGAGGAATACCTGACGGGGCTGCAGGTCATCCTGCGCATGGTGGAAAACCAATGCCACCTGTCGCCCGGGACCCTCAGCCTGGACGCCCGCACGGGGGCACTGACCGCCACGGAGGTCATCTCCCAGGACCGCACCACATACCGCACCTGCGCCGCCATTCAGGAGGCGCTGTCCCTGGCGCTGGAGGATGTGATCGCGGCCATGGATGTTCTTTGCAGCCTTTATCACCTGTGCCCGGCGGGGCGCATTTCCCCCGCGCTCTCCTTTGGCGACAGTGTGTTTGAGGACACGCAGGCAGAATTTTCCCGACGGATGGAGATGGTCAAGCACGGCATTCTGCGGCCGGAAAAGCTGCTGGAGTGGTACTTTGACGTGGATGAGGCCACGGCATGCGGCATGCGGGAGGCCCCCGCGGCAACTCAGGAGGTGACGGCATGACCCAAGAGGCATTGACTGAAGCCTACAGAAAGCAGGGCGGCGCCCTTTCGGAAGCGGCGCTGGAACAGGCCGCCGGTGTGGCCTGGGGGTATCTTTGCCAGCAGACCATGGGCCGCATCCTGACGTGCGGACCGGATGCCGATGCGGCAGTCACCGGCTGCTTTTCGGAGCTGGTGGAGATCCTTCACAGCTGCGGGGACCACGGCCGCCTTACCCGGGAGACGGTGGGCGACTGGAGCAGAAGCTACGACAGCGGCCCTTCGGCGGAGGAGCGCTGCCGGGCCGCGATTCGGCGGCATCTGGGGGAAACCGGTCTTTTATACCGGGGGTGGCCCCGATGATGACCCGGACCGTGACCCTCTACCGTCGGCAGGGAGGGCAGCCGGCCACCTGGACGCGGCACATCCTGGAGGATGTATTCTTCCGGGAGGCAGCCGGCACTGCACTGAGCCCCCAAGGCGCGGCAGGGGATCTTCCCGGGTTCCAGCTTCATCGTGACTGCCGCATCGGCATCCGGTCCGCACAGGCGCGGCAGGCGGACAGCTGGAAAGCCTGCTGCTGGTCCCGGCGGCAGCTGGAATCGCCCCCAGGCCCGGAGACGGGGTGCTGTTCGGCGTGGGGCCGGAGGAGGGGCTCACCGGGGACATCCGGGAGTGCGTGCCCAGGTGCCGGATCGTCACTGCTGTCACAGGCCGGCGCTACGGAAGTGCCATGGACCACTGGGAGGTGAAGCTGCGGTGAAAGTCACGATGAAGCTGGAACCCGGGAAGATCCGTACTTCCTACGGCCTCGGCACTTCCACACGGGCACGGCGGCAGTTGGCGGCGCTGGTGCGGCGGCACTGGCTCCC
>CABSAB010000354.1 GCA_902475515.1 uncultured Eubacteriales bacterium
TCCCGTTTAGGGAACAATCTGGTTCATCTATAATGGGGAAAAGTTGGATGACTTGAGAAAAAGAATTGCGCAGCAGGAGTAATCCCATCGTAAGACCAAAGGAGGAGCGCCATGCATCCTGAAGAACGAGCGCGGGAGAAGATTGACCGGCAGCTGAAAAAAGCCGGTTGGGAAATTGTATCCCGTGAAGAATATATTCCTCACAGTGCTTCCGCCGTTAAAGAAGGGTTGATGCAGGGAAACACGGAAAGCGATTATCTGCTTTTTGTGGATGATAAGGCCATCGCTGTGGTGGAAGCCAAGCGGGAGGAAAACCCGCTGGCGGAAGACGTGCAGTCCCAAGCCGAGGGCTATGCCACCCATCCGCAAGACTGGTATGGTCTCTGGTATGACGGACTGATCCCGCTGGTTTATCTGGCCAACGGGAGCAAGATTTATTTCAAAAATCTGCTTTCTCCTGAAACGGATTATATTGAGCTGACCGAAATGCATTCTCCCAAGAAGATGCTTCAGCTGATTCATCAGATTTCTGCCTATGGCGCTTTGCCCTGCTTGGAGAAGCGCGGCCTACGCGATTGCCAGTATCGCGCCGAGATGAAGTTTGAAAACGCCATCAAGAATGGGACAAAGAAAAGCCTGGCCGTGCTTGCCACCGGCAGCGGTAAAACCTATCTGGCCTGCCTGGCCAGCTATCGCCTGCTGAATTATACCCCTGTGCGCCGCATCCTGTTCCTGGTGGACCGGAACAACCTGGCCCGTCAGACAGAGAGTGAGTTCAGCCAGTTTGACCGCACGGAAGGCCAGACGGAAATGAGCTCCCTCTATGAGATCAAGCGGCTGAAACACGACAACGATGTAAAAGCCGACATTGTGATTTCCACCATTCAAAAGCTGTTTGCCGTATTGACCGGGCAGCAGCTTTCGGAGGACAGCGAGGATGCCGAAGACGAGCGGACAACGCAGGAGGAAGAAAAAGAGGGCAAAGATATCATCCGCCTGGATGGCGATTTGAGGATTCCGCCGGATTATTTCCAGCTGATCATCGTGGATGAATGCCACCGCTCCATTTATGGCAAGTGGCGGGCAGTGCTGGATTATTTCTCTGGCGCGCATATCCTGGGCCTTACCGCCACACCCACGCCGGAAGCCTATGCGTTCTTCAATAATAACATCATTGAGAATTATACCTACGATGATTCCGTGGTGGATGGCGTCAATGTGCCTTCCCGCATCTATCGCATCAAGACCCAGATCACCGAGCACGGCGGAGCAATACGCGCGGGAACGAAGCTCATGGAAACAGCCCGCAGGACAGGCCGGGAAACGATTTATACAGCTGGCGAACGGGTGGACTATGATCCTTCCGCCCTGGACCGCTCCGTGGTGAACGAGGATCAGATCCGCAAGGTGCTAACAGCCTACAAAAAAGCCGTCTATGAAGAGCTGTACCCCGACCGGGAAAAGAAATGGGAATACGTGCCCAAGACGCTGATTTTTGCCAAGGATGACAACCACGCCACACAGATCGTGGAAGCGGCAAAAAATGTATTCGCGTCTGAATTTGAAGGCGGCGAAGTGCCGGAGCATTTTGTTCAGAAGATCACCTACACCTCAGGCGATTCCAACGGCCTGATTCGCGATCTTCGCATTGAAAAAGACTTCCGCATCGCCGTCACGGTGACGCTGGTCGCCACTGGCACCGACGTAAAGCCCCTGGAAGTCGTGCTGTTTATGAAGGACGTCATGTCCGATGTGCTGTACACCCAGATGAAGGGCCGCGGCTGCCGGGTGGTGGATGATGAAAAGCTCCGAGAGGTTACGCCCAACGCCGGCACCAAGGAATGTTATTACATCGTGGACGCCGTGGGCGTGACGGAGCATGAAAAGATTATTTCCCATCCTGTAGTGACTCCCGGGCCGGGGAAAAAGGTGCTTTCCCTGGAGCATTTGCTGGAGCACCTTGCCCATAACGAGCTCAGCGATGAAAACCTGTGGCTGCTGCGGGATTACTGCGCCACAATCCATCGGCGGTACGAGAATAACGCGCTGTTCGGCCGGCATCTGGATGCGTTCATTGCCAATTACGGCTTCGCTCCCCGCACCATTGCCAATGTCATCCAGCAGGCGTTCGACCAGGACGCCCTACCGCCGTACAACAGCCCCTCCGAGGACAATTCCGCTCGCATGGCGCTGATCGACTGCCTGATCACCAGCATCCCTGCCCGGCGGAAGCTGCTGGAAATGCAGCGGGGCTACGTCGTCCGCACGGAGGAGGACCCGGACGAATTGATTTACGCCGGTTTCTCCAAGGAAACGGCTAAATCCTTCATCGAAAATTTTGAGAAATATCTGAACGATAACAAGGATCGTCTGGAAGCCCTGCGCATCATCTACAACGCCGAGGACACCGTGATCACCCATACCATGCTGGCGGAGCTGCGGGACAGTCTGCTGGCTCAGGATCGCAGCTTCGGCATCTATCCCATCTGGAAGAATTACAAGGTGCTGGATGAATCCGGCGACGTGGACGAATTGGACACCAAAGCCAATGTGAACGCCCTCACCCACCTGATCCAGCTGGTGCGCTTCGCCTTCAAGCAGAGCCGCACGCTGACCAGCCTACTGAACGGCTACACCCAGCGCTTTAACCTGTATTGCGGCCAGGCCCAGCGCAGCCTGACCGACGATCAAAAGGAACTGATGCGGCAGATTGCCGAGTTTGTCATCAACGACGGCGCGC
>CABSAB010000355.1 GCA_902475515.1 uncultured Eubacteriales bacterium
GGCAGTCTGCCGAAAAGTTTTTTTGCGGGCCCTCGGCCATCGCGCAGTTTGACTTTGACACACCCGCAAACCAAACGCCGCCCTATGCCTTCTGGCCCCGCGTTGCCATCCTGCTTTGCCTTGCGGTCTACGGCGCCATGCGCGGGATCATGGCCTACCGGGACCGGCAGCGGTGGCTGCGTACGGTCCGCCAACAGGAGCAGGAGAAGCAGCGATCCGCAGACTGACCGGCCCAGCTCCGAAAGGTAAATAATAATAGCCTCCATTTTTTGTATAATTCGCCCATTGACGTAAATAATTATTACCTGTATAATGGGACCATAAGGAGGCGATTCAGAATGAAGAAAAAGGATTCTGTCGGAAGTCCTCTGGACGCGGGCATTCAGGACAGCCGCCTTTACCGGCAGTTCGTGGCCAGCAGCTCCAAGGCTTCTCACGATGATCTGGCCGTGGGCTTTGGCCGGCTCAATGAGGCCATAGACGAACTGCATACCGGCCAGCACAGCGGTCCCGTCCAGGACCACGCCCCCGAAAAGGACCCGCTCCTGCTGCGGCCCATCCTGGCCCTGCTGACCATTGCCGCCGCCATCAGCGGCTGTATCGGCGTGATCGCCGGTCTGGGCGGCGTCATTGAATGGCGGGTCTGGGCAGTATTCCTGCTCACCGGCGGCCCCCGGCTTGGGTATGCCTACTATAAATACCGGAAAGAGCAGAAAGCGTGGCTCGCCCGGATCGAGCGAAATTCCTGACCATTTGCGTGAAAAAGCCTTCCCCGATGGGAAGGCTTTTTTCTACTTTTCCACCGCCAGCTTCCGATGCTCCCAGTGGCCGGACAGATAGTAAAACAGCGACAGCAGCGCCGTGATCCAGATGGCCAGGCTGTGGCCCAGGAAAAATCCGTTGAGCCCCATGCCCAGCGCAATGCCGAACAGCAGGCTGAAGGAGATCCGGGCCACCACCCCGTCCAACAGTCCGATGGCCATAGACAGGGACGTAAACCCGATGCCGTTGATGACGGAGTTAAAGCTGGAATTGAGGATTGACGCCGCAAATCCGATACAGGAGATCCGCAGATACGCCGGGGCCAGGGCCATGACATCCGCCTCCGTGGTAAACAGCGAAAAGACCACCGTGGGCACCGCCAGGCACACGACGATGAACACACCGTACACGCAGGCATTGAGAATAAAGCAGGTGCGCACGGACTGCCGGACCCGCTCCGGCTTTCCGGCGGCCATATTCTGCCCCACCATGGAGGCATTGGCCATGCTCATGCCGTGGGTGATGATGGAGGGGATGCCCTGGAGCTTGGTGCCTGCCCCGTAGACCGCCGAAGCGGCCTCGCCGTAGGAATTAATGAAAGAATTCACAAACAGCATGGAGATGGAGATGGCCGCCATCTGAAAGGCCAGGGGCACCCCCAGCTTGGTGAGGGTCTTCAGCGTATCCCCATGCATTTTCAAGGTCCTGCGGGAGAAGGTGAACCCGAATGCCTCCCGCTTGATGATCAGATACACCAGTGCCGAAACAAAGGAGATCCCCTGGGAGATCACCGTGGCAATGGCCGCGCCGGCGGCGCCCATCTGAAAGCCCGCCACAAAGATCAGGTCCAGCACCAGATTCACCACCGACGCAATGGCCACGAACATCAGCGGACGCTTGCTGTCGCCCAGGCCCCGCAAGATGGCGCACAGGGCGTTATATCCAAAGATGAAGATGCATCCGCTGTTGCAGATGACCATATACGCCGCCGCCTGGTCAAAGGCCGCCGCAGGGGTATTGAGCAGGGTCAGAAGTCCCCGGTGAAAGACGATAGAGAGCGTTCCCAGCACCACGGCGCTGAGGATCGTAAAGGTGAACAGCGTGCCGATGGTCCGCTGGATGCCCTCCTTCTGCTTGGCGCCCACCTGCTGCGAAAGCAGGATCTGGCCGCCGGTGCAGAAGCCCGTGCACAGGAACGTCAGCAGCTCCACCAGCCGCCCGCCCACCGACACCGCCGAAAGCCCGGCGCTGCCCATGAAATGCCCCACCACGGACATATCCACCAGGTTATAGACCGTCTGCAGCAGATTGGAGAGCATAAAGGGAAAGGCAAAATACAGAAGCTTTTTCGCCACGCTTCCCTCCGTCAGATCGTTGATAAATGTTTTTGTCGCTGCCATAAAACCCCTCTTTTACTTAGCTATCTAACTTTGTTTTAGTATAGCACAGCCGTCCCATAAACGCAAGAACGTTCTGCCCGGACGGTGCAAAGGACTGCATTTCCCATAAATTACTACCGAAATTCTTAGAATATTTACATTTTTTCACTGGCATCCCGGAAAAGAGTATGCTATAATGCCTTGTACGATTGAAATTTGGAGGCATTTCCGGTATGAGAAAGCGACTTCTGGGCTTGGCGGTTGCCACGGCCCTGTGTCTATCGACCATTACCCCTGCCCTGGCGGCTGATCCGGCGAATATGACGGACATCGGTGGCCACTGGGCCGAGCCCACCATCACCTGGTGCATGGAGCAGGAACTGTTCCAGGGCATGGATGAAAGTACCTTCCAGCCCGAGGGGACCATGTCCCGGGGCATGTTCGTAACGGTGCTGGGCCGCCTGGAGGGCATTGATCAGGATACATATAAAGACGATTATCTCGGCACGCTCTATCCCGATGTGAGCGCCGACGCCTGGTTCTCCCCGTCCATTAACTGGGCCACCCGGCACGGCA
>CABSAB010000356.1 GCA_902475515.1 uncultured Eubacteriales bacterium
GGATCGGCGTAGGCGGCGGCACCGAGGCACAGGATTGCGAAATTGCCGAATATGTGGTATCGGTGTTCGACGAGATGGTCAAGTAGCGGCCATGGAGAATCTCAGCAGCTTTTGCACCTGCAAAAACCTAAACTGTCCCGTGCATCCCACAAAGCACGGCAGGGGATGCGCGCCGTGTATCCGCAAGAATCTGCGTATGCGGGAGGTTCCGGAGTGCTTCTTTCAGCTGGTGTCGGATTCGGATGCCAGAGCCGGGGATACCTTTGAGGATTTTGCCGCGCTGGTTGCAGCGGCACACAGAGGAGAAAAAACATAGGAAACGGCCCCCGCTTCGGCGGGGGCCGTTTGCTGTGATAGATTGGCCAAATATGGGATGTTCAGCCCAGAACCTTGTCCAGGGTCTCAAAGAGGATATCAATGTCGATGGGCTTGGCGATGTGCCCGTTCATCCCGTGCAGCAAGGCCTCGCGCTTGTCCTCCTCGAAGGCGTTGGCGGTCATGGCCAGCACCGGGATGGCCGAAAGGGTGGGGTCCTCCAGGGAGCGGATGGCCGTGGCGGCCTCGTAGCCGTTCATCTCGGGCATCTGCACATCCATCAGCACCAGCTGATAGTAGCCCGGGTCGGAGGCCTGGAGCATATCCACGGCGATCCGGCCGTTGTCGGCCACATCCACCTGGAAGCCCGCCTCAGAGAGGATCGCCACCGCGATCTCCTGGTTGAGCGCATTGTCCTCCGCCAGGAGGATGCGTCCGCTGCGAAGGGGCTCCTGCCCGGGTTTGCCTGCGGTGTTCGCCCCGTCACCGGGATGCGAAATGGCCCGCAGACAGCTGCGGAATTCCGAAAGGAGCAGGGGCTTACTGCAAAATGCCGTGGCACCGGCGGCGGTTGCCGCCTCCTCCAGGTCCGACCAGTCCTGCTCGGACAGGACGATGACCGGGGTCTCCGGGGCGGATTCCCGGCGGATATTCTGAATTAGATCCTCGGCCTGATGTGCGGGAAGCGGCCAATCCACCAGGTATGCCGCATAGGGCTGCCCCGCCTGGGCGGCCTGCCGCATCAGGGCCAGGGCCTCCGCCGGAGAAGCGGTGCAGTCCGCGTTCATATCCAGCTTTTTCAGAATGTGGGATATATTTTCGTTGGTACCGCCGTCACTGTCGATCACCAGGGCCTTGCAGTGCCTCCACTCGGGCAGGGGTTCCAGAGGATCCGCGTGGGCCTGCAGGCGGAAGGTGAAGCAGACCGTCACAGTCGTGCCGACGCCCTGCTGGCTCTCCACGGTGATGGTACCGCCCATCATATCCACGATGCTCTTGGTGATGGACATGCCAAGGCCGGTGCCCTGGATGCCGCTGAGGGTGGAGTTCCGCTCCCGCTCAAAGGGATCGAAGATGCGCGAAACAAAGTCCGGGCTCATGCCGATGCCGGTATCTGTGATCACAAACTCATAGTTGGCAAAGCTGGCAGAGGCGGCGGGCTGCTCCGACAGGCACAGGTGGATGCTGCCGCCGGGCTTGGTGTATTTGATGGCGTTGCTCAAGAGGTTCAGCAGGACCTGGTTCAGCCGCAGCCGGTCGCAGTAGATGGCCTCGTCAAATACATCCACCGCATCCATATGCAGCTCCAGCTCTCCCGCATGAACATCCACCTGGACGATACTGCGCAGGCTGTGGAGCAGTTCGGACAGGCTGCAGGGAGCCTCCTCCAGCTGAATCTTGCCGCTTTCGATGTAGCTCATGTCCAGAATGTCGTTGATGAGGTTCAGCAGGTGGCTTCCGGAGGTCTTAATCTTGTCTAGATAGGTCTCCACCTGGTCCTTTTGATCGATATGCTTGGCCGCCAGTCCGGTGAAGCCGATGATGGCGTTCATGGGGGTGCGGATATCGTGGGACATGTTGGAGAGGAAGGTGCTCTTGGCCTGGTTTGCACGGTTGGCCTGCTGCAATGCGCTCTCCAGCAGGCTCTTTTTCTCCATTTCCCTGCGGGTTTCGGCATCCACGCTGCAAAGACCCAGCACAATGCCGTGGCTCTCGTCCCATAGGCCTGCCCGGACGACCTTCATGCGGAAATATTTCATTTCCCCATCGATCAGGATGCGGTAATTGACATTGTACAGGGGGTTGGCAGTCAGCTCCCTTTTCAGCCGGTTCCGGGAGGACGCCTGCCGCAGCATATCCTGGTCCTCCAGATAGACGTACTGCCGTATGTAGCGCTCCATGCGCTCGTCCAGATTCATGTCCTTGGTGAAGATGGAGGCAAGCGCGGGATAATGCGCCTCGTCGATCTGGAGGGGCATGCCGGTGCCGGTGTCCAGGTCGAAGAAGCATACCAGGCTGTAGTCGATGCTCAGGGCCTGGATCAGCTCCATCTGGTGGCGCTCCTTTTCCAGCTGTTCCCGCTTTTCCTGGAGCTTTTGCTCGGTGCAGTCCAGCAGGAAGCGCTGGTACAGCAGCTGGCCGTTTTCCTTGACGAGCTTGACGCTGCCCATTACATGGAGGATGTCGCCGTTGGGGTGCTGTACGCGGTATTCCACGCTGACACTGTCATCCTCGTTTTTCAGGCTCTGAATGGCACTGCGGAGCAGGGGTTTGTCCTCGTCCAGAACGGACTGGGCCACGGTGTCAAAGCCCGCGGCCATCAGCGCCTCCTGGGAGTCGTAGCCCAGGATGTTCAGCGCGGCACGGTTGAGCCGGGTGACCTGCGTCTCCGAGGAGACT
>CABSAB010000357.1 GCA_902475515.1 uncultured Eubacteriales bacterium
GCGTTGTGGGGCTGGAGCAGGGTCCAAACTTGCCCGGCATCGGCCACGGGTGCCCCCGTGGGCCAGGCTGTGTAGTCCTTGGTGCCATCCCACGCCGGAACGCAATGCTCGGATTGGATGATCTCCGTTCCGGTCATATTGGCAGCACTATCCCGCAGGGCCAGAGCGTCCGCCCGGCCAAGGCTGCGCATGACGTCGATCAAGGTGCTCATGCCTCCATCACTCCTTCCGCGTAAGCCGCCTCCATGGCGGCGAATTTTGTTTCAATTGCGGTGATCCGGTCCTCAGTGGACACGGGATGCTCCGGCTCTGGTGTTCCGTCATCAGTGACCATGACCGCCCCAAAGGCCTCTGCCTCCGCAATGGCCATATTGGCCTCAGAGTAAGGCATGGAAACTGCTGCACCCTGGATCTCGGTGCCGTCCTCAGAAATGGTTTTTAGATGATATTTGATGATCTTAGCCATGGTGCCCTCCTTACGACTTGTAGTATTTGATGATGGCGGCGGCCTGGGCGGTGATGCTGGGATAGGACGTGTATGTGTTGATGGTCTGTCCGTTGCCTGTGATCCAGCAGGTGGCGTACTGCTTTCCGGCCTGGAGGGGCTCCACAAAGGTCAGGGGGAGCATATTCCCGCTGGCAACGGCAAACGCCTGGACGTAGACAATGCTCGTCCCCGAGGGCAGCCCAGTGGAGACCGCCTTGGAGCTGTTGACAGGCAATGCCCCCAGGTCCAGAAGCTTCGTGTAAAGCGCCTTGCCGTTATAGCGCTCAGTGGTCCGGTATTCCACCCCCACCGCCATGGGCGGGTTGATCCACTCGGTCACGCCGTCCACGGTCCTGGTGTAGCACCCCGCCGTGGAGGATTCCACCCCCGGCAGCGCACCCAGTCCTGCGGGCGTGGGCTTCTTTCCGATGTCCGTAACCCCCCCGTCTGCCGTCAGCACGGCCAGATTTCCGGCCGTGGCTGGGGAGACCTTGGCAACCGCACCGACATTCTCGGCGGAAATCGAGACGTTTCCCGTCCTATAGCTACTCTCACTGCCCCCCTTCACGCCCGTGATCGTGTTTACCTGCGCGCCGGCGGCAATGCCGTCGAGCTTTGCCTTATCGCTCGAAGACATCAGACCGGCAGCGGACGCGGTAGCGTTAACCGGGTACTTCTTCCCGCTGTCCAGCAGATTGCCAGAACCATCCAGCGCCGCCAGGTTCCCGGAGGCTGCCGGGATCTTCTTATCTGCTTTCCCGAGGATGGATTTCAAAAATTCAATTGCCCTGCCGTTCTGCGGCGACAAATATGCCTCGTCAGAGCCGTCCGTGGTGACCGCCAGCTCCCCGGCTTTCATTTTGGTGGCGTCAAAGTCCTGCTTTGCGCCGCGGCGGGCTTTTATGGTTGCTAAAATCGTTGCCATGGATCAAGCCTCCTTTTTCATCATAGCCTCCAGACGCTCCAGTCTTCCGGTCAGGTCGTCGATGGTCTCTTTTTGAGACTTTATCATCTGGAACATGGCTGGGATCATCACGCGGTAGTTCCAGTTTTCCGCCCGCCCGTCCGGCAGATGGTCTACGGCTTCCGGGAAATACTTTTCCACGTCTTCCGCGATGAACATGGGGTGATACGCGCCGCTTCTCTCGTCGTCTTCGGAAAGATACCCGTCTTTGTACTTGGCAAAAACGGGTTGAATATTATACAGCGGTTCTACATCCGCCTTCGTCATGCCGCGTTCAACATCTTTATACCTTTGAGATGACGACGTGCCACGATAGAACCTGTAATTGGCATTTGAGCTACCATCTAAAACAAGCCTAGCCTCGGAGCCGGATGTACTTTGATTTTGAGCGTAAATATACACTCCATGGTCAGCGTCTCCGTCAAACTGTACCTTTTTACAGTCCATAAAATCAACTTCATCGGAACATCTGACCGAGAGCTTCCCGTCATCGAAAATCAAAAAATGAGCATAAACAGCATTGCTAACCCCGAGAGAGGGGCACCCAAAGTCAAGACAGTTGTGACGCTTTCCGGTTCCTGCGTCAATTACGTCCCTGGTATATTTGAGTTCCCCCACCTTTGTTCCACTGTCGTTGAAAAACTGAAACGTATCGTTGCTGAGCCTCATGCGAATAATGTTTTTTTCACTCAAAAAGTCGAGTGTCCCAAACGCATTATTTAATCCACCAACAACAACGGTTGGTCCTTCGATTTTTCCGGCCTTTAAATGTACGCCAGCATTATCCCACCTTCCAACTTCTTGGCCAGATGCATTAAGCACACGCAGCACACCGTCTCCGTTGCTTTCTCCGCCAAGAGTCAGTATTCCACCCTTAATCCTGTTCGCCAGCATTTCCCCGGACTGTATAAGCCCGGCATCAATTACGCCCGCATTGATCCAATCAGCATTGATCCCTTCGGTACTGAGAATTCGGATCACCATTTCCGCGGTCACGGTAAAGCCGTATGGATACGTTTTGCCGCCGTCCGTACTGATTCCAAACGCCTCGGCGGTTAACTTCCAAACAATGTTGGATTCCGCAAGTGTTCGCTTGTTGTGCATATAGTAGACGCTACTGCCGTCCTGCTGCTCCTCCACGGTGATAAACATGCCGCTGCTATTTTCAAGCTCTTTTTCAAGCTGCGCCTGCGCAAGCTCCCGGCCTGTTTTTTCCTTCTCAATCAGTTTCCGGGCCGCCGCCTCCACGATGGCCGCTT
>CABSAB010000358.1 GCA_902475515.1 uncultured Eubacteriales bacterium
AGGGGCATGATGTGACCCTGTTTGAAAAATCCGGCCAGCTGGGCGGGCAGCTGGTCCATTCCGACCTGGTCTCCTTCAAGTGGCCGCTGAGCCACTTCAAGAATTATCTGGCCCGGCAGACTTATCAATCCGGCGTCCGGGTCCTGCTGAACACCGCCGCCACGCCGGAGCTGATCCGGGCGGGCCGTTTTGACGCGGTCATCGCCGCTCTGGGGGCCACCCCTGCCATGCCGGATATTCCGGTAGATGCAGATGCAGTCGTCCATGATCCGGTTTCTGTTTACGGTCTCGAGGACGTTTTAGGCAAGAAGGTGGTCATCGTGGGTGGCTCCTCCACGGGGGCCGAAACGGGCATCCATTTGGCGGAAAAGGGCCACGAGGTGGTGGTGCTGACCCGGAAGGCCGTGCTGGCGGAGGATTCCCAGGTGGTGCATTTTTACGACACCATGGCAAAGGCCTGGGAGGCCCTGCCGAACTTCTCCTGGATTCCCAAGGCAAGGACCACCCATGTGCACAAAAACGGCGTTTCCTACACCGATGGGGATGGGAACGAGCAGTTGATTGAAGCAGACAGCATTATCCTCTGTGGCGGCGTGACGCCCCATCAGGAGGAGGCGCTGACCTTCTACGGCACGGCGGACTGGTGCACGGTCATCGGAGACTGCGAAAAGCCCGGAAATGTGCAGAAGTGTATGCGTCAGGCACTGGCTGCTGTGACAGCACTTTAAAATATACAACACGCAGAAAGGAAAGAATTGTTATGAAAAGCAAAAAAACCATGCTTGCCCTGGCGCTGGCCATGACCATGCTGCTGGGGATGCTTGGCGGCTGTGGCAATGAAACAGCTGCCTCCACTGTGTCTGCCGGGTCTGTCTCAGAATCAGCAGAGCCCACGGCGGCTCCCATTGCTCCGTCAGCAGAGCCGGAAATTTCCACAGCTGATTCCGCAGAGGAGCCTGCTGTTCCGGAAGGCACTGTTATCTCCTACCCCCTGACGGAAGACGAAGTGGTGCTGACCCAGTGGGGTTCCATGTACCCCGGTTCTTTCAACTACATCAGCTCCCTCAGCGAAAACACGGTCATTGACGAGTTGGCGACCCGCACGGGCGTGCGGCTGGAGTGCGTGTCCGTCCAAGGCGGCCCCAACACCATCGACCAGTTCACCCTGATGATCTCCGCCGGGGACCTGCCGGATTTCATCGACAACGTCTATTCCTGCTACACCGCTGGGGCAGACGCGGCCATTGCCGACGAGATCATTGTGGATCTGGCTCCCTATCTGGAGGAGCACTGCCCGGATTTTGTTCGGCTCTATGACGAGTTTCCCGGCATGGAGGCCTTTGCCCACACCGACGACGGCGCAGTCCCCTTCTTCCTGGATGTGTCCCGGAACTACGACGCCATCTGCAACAGCGGCTATATCATTCGCCAGGACTGGCTGGATGAATTGAAGCTGGATATGCCAAAAAACTTTGACGAATTGCACGACGTGCTTGCCGCCTTCAAGAATGACCTGAACGTGGGCAGCCCCCTGTACATCCCCAAGGGCGTTACAGGCACTCTCTCCGACGCCTTTGGTGCGGCAGTGAGCTACGAGCCCATGGCGGGGGCGTATCCCTATCTGGTCAAGGAGGACGAGGTTCTCTGCGGCTACCAGCAGGAGGAATTCAAGGACTTTCTGAAGCTCATGAACCAGTGGTATTCCGAGGGCCTGATCTGGCAAGATTTCGTCACGGACAACATGGCCTTTGGCATCACCACCTCCTCCGCTTATAACAAATTTCTCACCGGTGACATGGGCTGCGCTGCCGGAGAGCTGCCGGATATTGTGGACGTAGCTGCTCAGATCGGCGACGGCGCGGTGATTGCGGCCATGCCCGATCCCTCCGTAGACGGAGAGAAAAACCATCTGACCGCCAGCGGCAATGCCTTTACCAGCAAGTGGGCCATCAGTGCCGACTGCGAGGACGTGGAGCTGGCCTGTGAGTTTATGAACTACCTCTACACCGAGGAGGGCTGCGATCTGCTGACCTACGGCGTGGAGGGCCAGGCTTGTGTGAAGAATGACGACGGCAGCTTCAGCTACACAGACCTGATCCTGAACAACCCCGATGGCATCTCCTATGCCAACGCCTATCACCTGTTCACCTTCCTGGATGAGTTCGGCCTCCGGGATGATGCGGCCATGCGGCAGTTCTACACTGCGGAGTCCCTGGCGGGCAGCGACGTCTGGAGCGGCTGCCGGGACAACGCCTGGGCCTATCCCGCCGGAGCCAGCCTGACCGCAGAGGAAAACGAAGCATTCTCTGCCGCCTTTGTGACCATCAACACTTATGTGTCCGAGTGTATCCCCAAGTTTGTGCTGGGAGACATGGACGTGGATGCGGAGTTTGACGAGTTCCTGGCGGAGATCGAGGCCATGGGCATCGACGAATGCACCGGCTATAAGCAGGCGGCCTATGACCGCTACCTGGCAAGAGGATAATTGACGTTGACGGCTGACCCAAATTCTGACCCAGAACCGGAAAAAGCACACAGCACACAATGGACATTTTCTTAGATTTCACAGCTTTTCGCTGCAAAATTCCGTCCATTGTGTGCTGTATTTTCCACTATTTCCGCCTGTTTTCCCATGAGACACCCTCATAACCCGAAGGCCGCAGGTTCAAATCCTGTCCCCGCAACCACCAAAACAGC
>CABSAB010000359.1 GCA_902475515.1 uncultured Eubacteriales bacterium
TGAAATAGTGAATGACCATCAGGCCCGAAACGATCTGGGAAAAGGCCGTGGCAGCCGCGGCACCGGCGATCCCCCAGCCCAGCAGGGAGATGGCGATGGGGTCCAGAATGATATTTAAAATGCAGCCGGTGACGGAGCAGACCATCATGCGCTTGGGGCTGCCGTCTACCCGGACGAACAGGCCAAAGCCGTTGGCAGTGGAGTTGAAAAACGCGCCGATGAGCACCACGCGAAGGTAGGTGCTGGCATAGGCGATGGAATCGCCCCGGGCGCCGAATAGCCTGAGCAGAGGCTCGGTGAAAAGATAGCCCAGGGCGGTGAGGGACAGGGAGAGGATCGCCAGCAGAAGAAAGCTGCTGCCGAGAATGGACTCCGCCTCATCGCTCTTGCCCTCGCCCAGACGGAGCGCCAGGAGGGTGGAACCGCCGGCGCCCACCAGCATGGCAAAGGCGTCGATGATGCGCACGGCGGGATTGGAGACAGTGGTGGCGGTAATGCCGATCTGGCCCACGAAGTTGCCCACAAAGATTTTATCCACAATATTATATAGAGAGCTGATGAGCATCATGGCGATGGCGGGCAGGGCATATTGGAGAATTAATTTGAAAATGCGCTCGGTACCCAGGGCGTCGGACCGCTGGGCGGTTTTGGAACTACTCATGGAGGTCTCCTCTTTCTTTCCGAAATGGCCCGGTGTTGGGCAATTTTTTATAATTATTGTAGCATAGTTAGAGTGCGAAGTAAACAGCTGGCGAAAATTGGAGGACTTTTCGTTCAAACTTAATAGAAAAAATATGCGGTCGTCATACTTCTGTAATATTTGTTCGTTACAATACTGATTGCAAGGAACAAAATCTTTTTCATTTCTCCCTCTTACGTTTATTTCGAAAAAGCGCCCGGCTTGGCCGGGCGCTTTTTCATGATTTCTGGACAATACCCACAGAAAAAGTCTGGAGAGCGGGAAGGTTCTGTTGCAAATATCCAAAATCGGCGGCGGGGGATTGACAGAAACCCAAGGAAATGGTAGCATAGCACCAAATTAAACAGCTAATAGAGGCGCGAAGTGCATCAGTAGCACCGGGCAAGGCCAGGCAGCCGTCCGGTGGGAAAGGGAGCTTCGCCGAAGGGCCGCATGATGCCTGCAGTGCGGTTACCTGGGCCGTCGGAGAAGATCCGCCGGACTGCCACGGATCTGTGGAGCGCTATCGGCTTTTGCTTAGACTGTATATGCAATGGATCTTGTACAGCTTTCAGCCATGGACGCCGCAGGCGGTCTATGGCTGATTTTTTGATTGGAGGAACATGATCATGAAAAAATTTCTTGCTTTGATGCTGGCCCTTGCCATGGTGCTTAGCATGACAGCCTGCGGCACCGGCGCCGACGGCGCTTCCGCATCTGCCCCTGAGGCCGCAAATGCTTCTGCGGAGGCCGCGGCTTCTGCCGGAGAGAGTGCTTCCGGGGCCATTCCCGGGCTGGAGGACGGCGTGCTGACCATTGCCATGGAGTGCGCCTACGCTCCTTACAACTGGACCCAGACCGATGACAGTAACGGCGCTGTGCCCATCAAGGATTCGAACGAGTTTGCAAATGGCTACGATGTGATGATCGCCAAGAAGATCTGCGAAGCCAACGGCTGGGATCTGGAAGTGGTGCGTACGGACTGGGATTCCCTGGTGCCCGGCGTTCAGACCGGAACCTATGATGCGGTCATTGCCGGCCAGTCCATGACCAAGGACCGTATGGAGCAGGTGGACTTTGCGGGCCCCTATTTCTACGCTTCTATCGTCTGCGTCACCAAGAAGGACAGCGCCTTTGCATCGGCCAAGGGCCTTGCGGACCTTGCCGGCGGCAACTGCACCGCCCAGAGCGCTACCATCTGGTATGAGAGCATGCTGCCCCAGATCGAGGGCGCCAATATCCAGACTGCTGCGGAGAGCGCTCCCGCCATGCTTATGGCTCTGGAGACCGGCGCTGTGGACTTTGTCTGCACGGATATGCCCACGGCCCTCGGCGCCTGCGCCGCCTATGACGACATGGTGCTGCTGGACTTCACCGGCACGGAGGACAACTTTGAGGCCGATGAGGGCGAGATCAACATCGGCATTTCCCTCCAGAAGGGCAACACGGCTTTGAAGGACGCCATTGACGGTGTGCTTTCCACCATGACTGTGGATGATTTCAACAAGCTCATGGACGAGGCCATTGCGGTACAGCCCCTCAGCGAGGAATAATCAGAAGAATATCGCCGGGGAGGGAACCAGAAGGGTTCCCTCCCCTGACGTGCTTTTATTTTACATAAGAAAGGGGCGCTGACTTGTGGAGAAGCTTTCCCAGCTGGTGTCGGAAATCGGCGGTCTTTTGGAGCGATATGGCGGGGCGTATCTGGACGGTATCCGCAGCACCCTGATCCTGGCGCTGGTGGCCACGGCCATCGGCTGTATCATCGGGTTCTTCTGCGGTATTTTACAGACCATCCCCCATGCGAAGACGGATCATGTGGTCAAACGGTTTTTCCTGGCGCTGATTCGTGCGGTGGTGCGGATCTATGTGGAGGTATTCCGGGGGACGCCCATGGTGCTGCAGGCGGTGTTTGTGTACTACGGCCTGCCCTATTTTACGGACAACGCGGTGCGGTTTAACAGCATCTGGATGGCCGCCATTCTGGTGGTGTCCATCAACACCGGCGC
>CABSAB010000360.1 GCA_902475515.1 uncultured Eubacteriales bacterium
GTCTGCACCGTCGCAGCCTCCCATTAAATCGCAGTCCAGGGCTCAGGCTTCTGAGCGGCATTCTTGTGCTCGGGGCCGGCATAGATCTTCAGACGGGTCATGGAAGCTCTGCCGATGGAATTCTTGGGAAGCATACCCTTCACGGCCAGCTCCATAGCAAACTCAGGCTTCTGGGCCATGAGAGTGGAATACTTGACCTCTTTCAGATTGCCGATCCAGCCGGTGTGATGCTGGTACATCTTCTGCTCCAGCTTCTTGCCGGTGAGCTCAACCTTGCCTGCGTTGACCACAATGACGAAATCGCCGCAGTCAACATTGGGGGTAAAGGTGGGCTTATGCTTACCGCGAAGCAGGGAAGCGACCTGTACAGCCACGCGGCCCAGGGGCTTGCCGGCTGCGTCGATCACGTACCACTTACGCTCGACGGTCTCCTTTTTTGCCAAAGTAGTGGACATATCTGTCTCCTCCAGTATTATAAAACTTTTGACATTATCAAAGTGTGTGCTACAATACGGTTAGCGTTGAGCACGCTCCGCTATTCTAGCATCCGGAATTTCAGATGTCAACAGATTTTTTGAGATTTCTTCTGAAATCCGATGAGAACTTTTGAAATCTCTTTTTTTCTTTTGTAAACGCACGCATACTCATGCGCGACTTTATCTTTTGGAGGCATAGAGCCATGCAGAAATTGGTGGGCCTTGTCCGGCGCTGCGTAGAGGACTATCAGATGATCGAGGAGGGAGACCGCATTGCGGTGGGGGTCTCCGGCGGCAAGGATTCCATGGTGTTGCTGCAGCTACTGGCGGCACTGTGCAAGTATTATCCGAAGCATTTTACCGTGGAAGGGATTACCATTGATCTTGGATTTCCGGGTATGGATTTTTCTCCGGTGGCGCGGTTTTGTGAGGAACTGGATGTTCCATATACCATTATAAAGACACAAATAAAAACCGTGGTGTTCGATCTTCGAAAAGAGAAGAACCCTTGTTCCATGTGTGCGAAAATGCGCCGGGGCGCGCTGAATGAGGCGATCCTCAGCCGGGGCATTACGAAAATTGCCCTGGGGCATCATCATGATGACGCGGTAGAGACCTTTCTGATGAGCCTCCTTTACGAAGCCCGGATCAGCTGTTTTCAGCCGGTGACATATTTGGACCGTAGCAGCGTGACCCAGATCCGGCCGATGCTTTACATTCCCGAGCAGAGTATCCTGCACTTCGCGCAGCGGCAGAGGCTTCCTGTGGTGGAAAATGAATGTCCGGCGGACAAGACCTCCAAGCGGCATGAAATCAAGGAACTGATTTACGAAATGGCAGGCCGCTATCCGGAATTAAAAAACAATGTATTTGGCGCCATGCAGCGCCTGCCGCTGCCGGAGTGGGAGATCAAGAACAACTAGTAAACAGGTGGGTGGACGTGGTCCACTCACTTTTTTCATACAGTCCCCTTGACAAACTGTGAATACTGTATATATAATATATATACAGATGGAGAGGTGATGATATGGAGTTATATCTTGATAACCACAGCGGCGACCCGATCTACCAGCAGATCGTGGAGCAGCTGAAAGGGCAGGTGCTTTCCGGCAAGCTGGAGCCGGACGCGCCCCTGCCGTCAATTCGAAGTCTTGCCAAAGACCTTCGAATCAGCGTTATCACCACGAAGCGGGCCTACGAGGAACTGGAGCAGCTGGGGCTGGTTTATACGGTCCCAGGAAAGGGCTGCTTCGTGTCCGGACAGAGCCCTGTAGCCCTGCGGGAAGCCCATCTGAAAGAAATTGAGACCCATCTGCAGGCGGCTTGGAAGCTTGCCAATACCGGCGGCGTTGGCAAGGAGACATTACGCGAAATGCTGGAACTTACAATGGAGGAAACACCATGAATGCGTTGGAACTGCAACATGTATACAAACAATATAGTGACTTTTCCATCCGGGATCTGAATCTGTCGCTTCCCCAGGGCTGTGTCATGGGACTGGTAGGGGAGAATGGCGCCGGAAAGAGCACCACGATTCGGATGATCCTGGACATGGTACAGCCGGACAGCGGCAAGATCGCTGTGCTGGGGCAGTATGCGGGAAAGAATTTTAATGCGGTCAAGGAGGACATCGGCGTGGTGCTGGATGAACCCGCTTTTACGGACTGCCTCAGCGCTCGCCAAGTGGATAAGATCATGGGGCTGACGTTCCGCAATTGGGACAGTAACCGCTTCCGAGAGTATCTGGATCGATTTTCTCTGCCGGAGAAAAAGACCGTGAAGGAATATTCCCGGGGCATGAAAATGAAGCTGTCTATTGCGGTAGCGCTGAGCCATCATCCCAAGCTCCTGCTGCTGGATGAGGCCACCTCGGGATTAGATCCTGTGGTACGGGATGATATTTTGGATATTTTCTTTGAATTTACCCGGGAGGAGGACCATTCGATCCTGATGTCCTCCCACATCGTCAGCGACCTGGAGAAGATATGCGATTATGTGGCGTTTCTCCATCAGGGCGATCTGGTCGAGTGTACGGAAAAGGATATACTTCTGGAGAAATATGGCCTGATCCATGGCCCGCGGGAGATGATTGCGGAACTGGGACCTCTGGTTCGCGGTAAAAAAGAGACGCCCTATGGGGTGGAGGCGCTGGTAGAGCGTGCGCGGATCCCGGCGGGAATGACGGCCCATCCGGTCGGACTGGAAGAACTG
>CABSAB010000361.1 GCA_902475515.1 uncultured Eubacteriales bacterium
CCGCCATTCAAACCCCGAGCCAGTCTGGAAACCATCAATAAGACGGCCAATGGCCTGATTACGGACATTGACCGCCATTTCGCGGAGATTTGCAAAGAGCGCGGCGTTGACCTGGCGGCGGAGGCTGCCGAGCTGCAGCCTGCCAGCCAGCAGGTGCAAAGCGAGGTGGCCCAATGGGAGGACGATCATGTGCAGGATATTTCTGCATCCGTACAGACAGTTGAAGCTCCCATTGAGCAGGAAACACCCTCCCCGGAAAGCCAGGTGCCGCCTGTCTCCATGTTGCCGGACACCCCGGAGCAGGCACTGGACGAATATCCCATACCGGATGAAGCCCTGCAAGCGACCGATCTGGAAGCCTGCGGCTACATGGACGGCGATATGCTTCCCCTCTCTAAAGAACGGGCCTTGGAGCTGTATGATATGGATTTGACTGTATATGCCATCGTGAACGGAGGCGGCGCGGAAATGCTCTTTGACCAGGAGGAATTTGAAGCCCAGGCTCCTGACACCGTTTTTGCTGTTTCCCGCGAGGAATGGGAGAAAAGCCCCATGTTCCACGAAAAAATTGTGGAGCGTCAGCAGCATCAGGAAGAACGGGAAGCCGCTTTCCTGGCCCACGCGGGTGACTGTTTTGCCATCTATCAGGTAAGCCGTGAGGACCCGAATAACGTGCGTTTTATGAATATGGACTGGATGCAGTCTCACGGATTGGCCATTGAGCGCGGTAATTACGATCTGATCTATACCGGGCAACTGACGGAAAAAGGAACCACCGAACAGAAGCTGGAAATGCTTTATGAGACATTCAATCTCCATCATCCGGCAGACTATCACAGCCCCTCTCTCAGCGTCAGCGACATCGTTGCCGTCAAGCAAAACGGCGTGGTATCTTGTCACTACTGCGACAGCGTTGGATTTCAGGAGCTTCCCAGCTTTCTGCCCCCGGATAATCCGCTGAAAAATGCGGAGATGGCTGTGGAGGACGATTACGGCATGATTGACGGCATCATCAATAACGGTCCTCGACAGACCGTAGCCGAGCTGGAACAGCAGGCCCGTTCCGGGCAGCCTATTTCACTGATGGATTTGGCCGAGGCTGTCCGTCGGGAGGACCGGGAAAAGAAAAAATCCGTGATGGAGCAGCTTCACAGCCATCCGAAACAGGAACACAAAAAGACAGCGCCCAAAAAGAGCGCGGAAAGGGAGATTTGATATGGGAAACTTTACTTTTGACGAGATCAATCTGATGTGCATTTACAACACCGGTACGCGCCAGGGCCTGATGGACGCCTTAAAGGAGATGCGGGAATACCTGGAACCGGACGAAACGGAGCTGACAGCTATCACCGATTCCGCGCTGGAAAAGCTCTCTGCCATGACGGATGCGGACTTTGCGGCACTGGAACTGTACCCAGACTTCGATGACAAGGAGGACGCGAATGCCGAGTAAACTGCAAAGCTATACACAGATGGCCGAACAGGTGGCCGCCGGGCTGACCGGCAGCTACCTGCGGTGGACGGCCTTTCTTACCACCGCCGCCCGGCTTTATAAGTATCCGTTCCCGGAGCAGATGATGATTTTCGCCCAGCGGCCCGATGCTACCGCCTGTGCGGAATATGACCTCTGGAACAATACAATGGGCCGATATGTGCGGCGCGGTTCCAAGGGAATTGCTCTCCTGGATGACAGCGGCGACCGACCGAAACTGCGCTATGTGTTTGATGTTTCCGATACCGGCGGGCGTGAAAACGCCCGTCAACTTTATCTCTGGCAGTACCGCCCGGAACATGAAGCCCCGGTGACGGAGACGCTGGAAAAAGCCTATGATATTCCAGCAGAACACGGCCTTGCCGACCAACTGGAAAAGGTAGCCGCCCGGCTTGCTGATGAATATTGGTCAGAGAACCAGCGTGACATTCTCCACATCGTTGACGGTTCCTTTCTGGAGGAATATGATGATTTCAACATCGGAGTAGCCTTCCGAAGTGCCGCCACCGTCAGCATCACTTACGCGCTGATGTCCCGCTGCGAACTGGAGCCGGAAGTCTATTTCGAGCATGAGGATTTCCTGAGTATTTTTGATTTCAATACCCCCGCTGTGGTCACAGCTTTGGGTACGGCGGTCAGCCAGTCCAGCCAGGAAGTGCTGCGGCAGATTGGCGCAACCATCAAGCACTACGAATATGAAAGGAGCCAGGCAAATGAACGAACTGCATTATATCCAGAACGGGGATTATCAGATTCCCGCCCTGATCTTGGAGGAACAGGCCGAGCTGAAGCCCCTGGGCAAGTACGGCAGGATGCGGAAAACCTATCTGAAAGAGCACCGGACGGTGCTTTACAACAACCTTCTTCTGACCGGGAAGCTGACGGCGCACCTGCAGGAGATCGACGAGGCAGCGAACAGCCGTCTGGAGTTGCTGGTGCCCGGACTGGCGAAAGCGGCGGGCGCAACGGAGATCCTGAAAGCCAGCGACCCGATGCGCTGGGTGGGCCTGATGAACAACTGCAAGGCCCAGGCGGAGGAGATTATCCTGACGGAGCTTATCACCAACTGACATTAAACCTGTTCCTGTCTGAGCAGGAGCAAATCCAGAATATCCAGCAAGCGGAGAGCCGACAGCCCTCCGCTTTTTCTATGCCCCAATCGGAGCCTGCAAAACCGGCCCCGGA